>JAICKT010000002.1 GCA_025927795.1 Parafilimonas sp.
TCAGTGCCCAAAGTTGATGAAATGGATTTTATTTCTGGCAAGCACAAGTATGTTTCAGATATGAAGTTACCGGGGATGCTTTATGGCAAAGTGTTGCGCCCGCCTTCTTACGGAGCAAAGCTTATCGAAGCAGACCTGTCAAAAGCAAAGAATATACCTGGTGCAATTGTGGTGAAAGATGGAGACTTTGTGGGAGTGGCTGCACCTGATATAAGAACCGCTACAAGCGCTTTGCTGTCTATTGATGCCAAATGGGAAGAGCGTAATGACCATCCATCCAACGAAAATATTTTTGAATACTTACTGAAGAATACTTCGGAAGAAAAAAATGAAAGAGACCAGGGCACAACCACCGGCAACGTGGAAAGCGGGTTATCTGAAGCGGCATTCAAATATTCCAATACTTACAACATCAATTACATAGCACATGTACCGCTTGAGCCGCGAGCTGCAGTGGCGCAATGGGCTGATGGAAAGCTTGCGGTGTGGACAGGAACACAAAGACCGTTTGGTGTTCAGCAGGAACTGGCTGAAACATTCAGGTTAAATAAAGAAAAGGTGAGGGTGATAATGCCGGATACAGGCTCCGGGTATGGAGGAAAACATAGCGGTGAAGCGGCGATAGAAGCTGCACGACTGGCGCAGGAAGCGAAGGCGCCCGTGAAAGTTGTATGGACAAGAGAGGAAGAATTTACATGGGCATACTTTAGACCAGGCGGTGTGATAAAAGTGGATGCAGGCGTGAATAAAGATGGTACCATCACTGCATGGAAATTTACTAATTATAATTCAGGTGGTGCAGGGCTCGACACACAATACAAAGTAAGCAACAAAAAAATAGTACATGTACCATGCAACACGCCGTTAAGACAAGGTTCTTACCGGGGGCTTGCATCTACAGCCAATGTATTTGCAAGGGAATGCAGCATGGGTGACCTTGCCCGTTTAATTGGCATGGACCAACTTGATTTCCGCCTAAAAAATTTAGACGATGACCGGTTTATTGCGGTTTTGCAGGCAGCTGCGAAAGCTTTTGGCTGGAGTAAATCGAAAACTGCCGGTCATGGTTATGGCATTGCGGGCGGGTTTGAAAAAGGCGGTCATGTGGGCACCTGTGCTGAAGTGATGGTGACGAGTGATAAAGAAGTGAAGGTGCTTCGTGTAACGCAGGCATTTGAATGCGGCGCTATTGTAAACCCGCATCATTTAGAGAACCAGCTAACGGGTGCTATAATTATGGGTCTTGGCGGTGCTTTATTTGAAGCGGTTCAGTTTGCTAATGGTAAAATTTTAAACGCCGGTCTTTCAGCATACAGGGTGCCGCGTTTTAATGATATACCCAAAATTGAAGTGATTTTAATAGATCGCAAAGATTTGCCTTCTGCCGGTGCAGGCGAGGCAGGAATTATTGGTGTTGCACCTGCCATACGTAATGCCATTCTTGATGTTGCTGGAACAGCATTCAATACTTTGCCCATGTTGCCAAACGGAGTGTTATCTTAAATGGTTTGAAAAATATGAGAACGTTTTCTTGATTACTACATGTCATACAATTCAACAATAGCAACTGCGCTGTCTTTTTGTTGATGCAATGTTGTGGTTGAGTTGCTATTACAATTTATAAATTTTAAAAATTATTTCATCCATCTTGTTTGATAAGCGAAAACTGCTTATAATAACAGCTCTCATTCTGCTTAATAATTGGCAACACGAGGCTTAACTGTAAGCTGTAATTTTCGGACACAATGCAAATCAACACCTAATCGAACAATAATTTCATCAGTACAATTTATCCAAGTTAAGCAAGGCTTTACTCTGTTCTTAAACTTTTCGCAGGATTTGTAACAGCAGCTCTTATTGCCTGGAAGCTTACAGTAATAAGTGCAATGAATATTGCAAGCAATCCCGCAAGAATAAATATTACCGGATCTAAATGCACACGATATTCTTTATAATCCTGCAGCCAGCTATTCATTATCCATCCGCTAAGCGGGAATGCAATAAGACAAGAGATTATAACAAGTATTATAAATTCTTTCGACAATAAACCTGCAAGCCCGCTTGTTGATGCACCCAATACTTTTCTGATACCAATTTCCCTTGTTCTTTTTTCCGCTGTGTATGCTGATAAGCCAAATAATCCAAGACAAGAAATTACAATAGCAAGCACTGCAAATACACCTGCTAATTTGCTAATGAGAGTTTCTGTTTTAAACAATTGATTAAACTGCTCATCAACAAAATTAAATTCAATTGGATAGCCGGGGTTATCTGCTTTAACTACAGATTCGATTTTTGCCAAAGCTGATTTTATATCTGCATTTTGTTTAAGACGAACGTTTAAAAAATTTACGTTCGTTGTATCAGAATATATAATAAGCGGAGCAGCCGGCGCATACATTGAGTTATAAATAAAATCATTTATCACACCAACAATCGTATATTTTTCTTTGCCATCATTGCGTGTAATAAAACTGCCAACAACATCTTTTTTGCGAAGAAATTTTGCAAGCGCTTCGTTAATGATAATATTATTACTGTCTGATTTTATATCAGCATAAAAATCTCTGCCGCTTTTTAAATGCATGCCCATTGTTGAAATATATTCCGGGCTTACACCTTCAACCGTTATCAGTATTTGCTTTTTTGGATCTTTGCCCGGCCATGCAAAATCTCCTGTATTGCTTCCTAATTGCAAAACATAATCATTACTTAAACTTGCACTTTGCACTATACCGGTTTGTACTAAATCATTTTTTATTACGCCGAAATTCTGCTTCATATTTCCATTTAGAGCAGTATAAACAAGCCCCTGTTTATCGTAACCAAGGTCCCTGCTTTTTACGTGTTGTATTTGCTGGTATATAATTATTGTGCTGATGATAAGCGTAACCGAAATAGTAAACTGCAGCACAACCAATCCTTTTCTTATAAAACCTGCACTGCCCGATTTTAATTTTAATCCTTTTAAAACAGCGATAGGGTTAAATGAAGAAAGATAAAATGCAGGATAACTGCCCGCAATTAATCCGCATAAAACGGTAATCAATAATAATGCGCTGATATGAGATGGTTGAAAAATATTAAGCGTTAATTGTTTTTCAACAAGTGTATTAAATGCAGGTAAACAAAGAAGAATTATAATAATGGCAAACAACGTTGAAAGCAGCGACATAAATAATGCCTCACCAATAAACTGCATAATTAATTTTCCCTTTGCAGCACCTAAAACTTTTCTAACGCCAACTTCTCTTGCACGTTGTTCTGAGCGTGCTGTAGCAAGATTCATAAAATTGATGCAGGCAATAATTAAAATTATCCATGCAATTAAACTAAACAGGTTTACATATTTTATTCTGCCTTCTTTTTCTTTTCCGTTTGTGTCAAAATTATTCCAGAGGCGCCAGCGATTCATAGGATAAATTGACATTCTTGCACTTGCATCACTCATCTTTGTTTGAATATAACCATACAATTTTTTATTGATGGAAGCAATGTTTGCATTCGGTTCTGTTTCTACGTAAGTAATAGTTCCATTGGTTCCCCATTCTTTCAGCCAGGTATTTTCATTTTCATAAATTTTAAAAGGTGCAAGCCAGTCAAATTTGAATGAAACATTTTTTGGAAGGTCTTTTATAACACCTGTAATTATATAATCCTGTTTGTTATTTACTTTAAGTGATTTGCCGATAACATCTGTTGTACCGAAAAACTTTTTCGCCATTGTTTCATTCACCACCAAAGAATACAACTGATTAAATGCAGTTGAGGCATTGCCTTTTATAAACTGTAATTGAAACATTTTTAAAAATGGTTCATCAACATAATTACCCTGGTCATAAATATTTTTATCCTGATAAGAAAAAAGTAATTGATTGCCCCACGTACAACGTGCTGTATTTTTTATTCCGGGAATTTCTGCTTTTATTCCCTGCGCCATCGGGCCGGGCGTTGCATCAAACGTAAAGGTTGTACCGTCGTAAGTTTGCTGGTCTTTTACGTTGTATAAATTATTGCGGTTGCTGAAATAATGATTATAGGTTAATTCATCTTCCACCCATAAAAAAATTAAAGCGGCGCATGCAATGCCAACAGCTAAACCAAAAATGTTTAAGAAGCTGTAAGTTTTATTTTTCCAGAGATTGCGGAAAGTGGTTTTGAAATAATTGCGAAACATAAAGAAAGTTATGTTTTAAGTTTTAAGTTTTGTGTATGTGATTTTGCAGTCACTCTTAAATTTCTCCAATGGTTATGCCAGCAGGTAAATGCTTTAACAATAACGATTTAGCAAATTAATAAATAATAAAGTGTTCGATAGCGAACAGTGATTGTGCAGTGGCGCACATAAGTGTAAAACTATTTAGTTTGTATATTTAAAAGATATTTTCGTATGCAATTAAATATTGATTAAAATATTATTTAAATATGCATGCATAAAATCAAAACTTGTAAATGACGCTTGTTGAGTACAATAACGCTTACTGGGCTTTTTGGAAAAAAATATTGTTTCGTTTCTTTTTTATTTACCTGGTTTTACAGGCAACACCATGGATGTGGCTGGATAATATTCCGGGCGTTTATTTTATTACAAGAAATTATAAATATTTTATTGATTGGATAGTTCGTGCTGCGAACGCAAAAATTTTTCACGTAGAAAAAACCCTGGTGCATAATTCAACCAGCAGTGATGGTTCATGGAATTGGGCTGCACAATGGCTGTATACTTCTGTTGCATTGTGTGGTTGCACAATATGGTCGTTGATTGAACGCAAAAAAAACAACTACATCAAATTAAATTACTGGCTATGCCTTATTGTTCGTTACTATCTTGTTCTTGTATCTTTTGAATATGGCTTGGTAAAAATCTTTCTGCGGCAAATGCCATTTCCCAGCCAGAGCCAGATGGCAACACCATTAGGAGATTTAATGCCTATGCGGCTGGCGTGGATGTTTATAGGTTATTCAAAAACTTATGAAGCATTTGCAGGCTTTATAGAAATCTCGATTGGTGTATTGCTGCTCTTTAGAAAAACTGCAACGCTTGGCGCGTTACTTGCGCTTGCGGTTTACATTAATGTTGCAGTAATAAATCTTAGTTATGATGTGCCTGTAAAACTTTTTTCAATTAACGTGGTGGCATGTTGCCTGTATTTATTGTTGAATGATGTAAACAGGATTCTTTGCTTTTTTGTTTTCAATAAACCTGCTGCGCGCTGCAGCATTTTCTATTTTTCTTACTCAAAAAAATGGATGCACAATTCAAGATATATTTTGAAAACCCTTTTTATTATCGCTGCATTTATAATACCTTTTTACAGATATTGGCAATTAAAATATGGCCATCATATATCTTCAGTTGCAGCTAAACCCAATCCGCCTGACCCGATAAAACCGGGAATTTATGACGTAGTTGTTTTTAAAGTGAATAAAGATTCACTGCCCATATTATCATCAGATTCTTTACGCTGGCAGGATGTAATTTTTGAACATGGACCACACTCAGGAAGCATTAAAACCACAGACACGATATTCAGGCAGCGATACAGGCGTGGTTATTTTCAATATGAAACCAATGCAGCGCAACACATCATCAACTTTAGAAAATTACCAACCGACAGTGCCATGAGCAAAGCAATTATTTTATCGATGCACTATGAAATTCCTAACGACAGCACTATACAACTTTGGGGGAAGAAAAACAATGATTCATTGTATGTATTATTGAAAAGAAGCAATCGTCATTTTCAATTAGGCGAAAAACAATTTCACTGGTTGAGTGATTATAGCCAGTAAAAAGTCAGAGTATTAAGAATTCATTATTCGCTACTCATTGCTCCAGCTTTGAGCTGCTTTAATTGCCCGTTTCCATCCTTTAATTAATAATGAACTTTGCGATGATTCCATTTGTGGTTCAAATATTTTTTCAACTTGCCATTGATTAGAAATTTCATCCATATTTTTCCAGTAGCCAACTGCAAGACCAGCAAGATAAGCTGCGCCCAACGCTGTTGTTTCTGTAATCTTCGGGCGTATAACTTTTGTGTTTAGTATATCGCTTTGAAATTGCATTAAAAAACTATTAATAGTTGCGCCGCCATCAACCCGCAATTCTTTTACTTCAATATTAGCATCGGCCTGCATTGCATTAATTACATCCATGGTTTGATAGGCGATACTTTCCAAGGCAGCTCTTGCAATATGCACATTTGTTGTGCCGCGTGTTATGCCAACTATCATTCCTCTTGCATGTTGGTTCCAGTAAGGCGCACCTAAACCTGCAAAAGCAGGAACAAAATATACACCCTCATTTGTTGTTGCATCTTTTGAAAGTTTTTCTACATCAGCAGAATTTTGTATGATATGTAATCCATCGCGCAGCCATTGCACAACAGCGCCTGCAATAAACACACTGCCTTCCAGCGCATAAAAAGTTTTATTATTTATTTGCCATGCAATAGTTGTCAATAAATTGTTTTTTGAAATAACCGGTTGCTCGCCTGTATTCATCAGCATAAAACAACCGGTGCCGTAAGTATTTTTTATCATGCCGGGTAGTGTGCACATTTGTCCGAACAATGCAGCTTGTTGATCTCCTGCAATACCTGCAACAGGAATATTTTTAGCTGATAAAATGTTTTCTGTATATCCATAAATTTCACTGCTGCTTTTTACCTGCGGCAAAATTGATTTCGGAATATCAAACAGCGTAAGCAGTTCATCATCCCATTGCAATGAATGAATATTAAACAACATAGTTCGCGATGCATTCGTAACATCTGTTGCATGCACTTTTCCCTGCGTGAGATTCCACAACAACCAGCTATCTATCGTACCAAAACACAATTCATTTTTATTTGCTTTATCTCTTGCACCATCAACGTTATCTAAAATCCATTTTAGTTTTGTTGCAGAAAAATATGCATCAATTACCAAACCTGTTTTTTGTTGTATGATTGATGCGTAATTTTTTTTCAGTTCGTCGCAATAAGATGCTGTTCTTCTATCCTGCCATACAATTGCATTATATAAAGGTGTTCCGGTTTTTTTATCCCATACAACTGTTGTTTCCCTTTGATTGGTTATACCAATCGCTGCAACATCATTTACCGTTAAACCTGCTTTTGTAATAGCTTCTGCAGCGGTACCTAATTGAGTACTCCATATTTCCAATGCATCATGTTCAACCCAACCCGGCTTAGGAAAAATTTGTGTAAACTCTTTTTGTGCAACAGAAACAATATTTCCTTTTTCATTAAAAATAATAGAACGTGAACTGGTTGTTCCCTGGTCGAACGATAAAATATATTGTGACATTAGCAATAGTTTTTTTCAAAATAAAAATAAATTGAGAAGTTTTGTCCAGTTTATTTTTCTCTGCTTGTAATAAGCATAACTAAAAATTTATAACATGAAAGAGTTTGTATTAATTTTCAGAACAACACCCAATCCCGATTTTAAACCATCAGCCGAACAACAGCAAGAAATGATGACAAGTTGGATGAACTGGATGGGCAGTATTGCCGCACAAAATAAATTAGCGAGTAATGGCAGCAGGCTGGGCATTGCCAATTCAAAAGTTGTGAAGTCGCGCAATGTTGTTACAGACGGACCTTACACAGAAATTAAAGAATTTATTAACGGCTTTATTATTGTTAGAACAAACACCGTTGATGAAGCAGTTGAAATTGCAAAAGAATGCCCGATGGTAACAGGCGGGGGCGGAAGTGTGGAAGTAAGAGCGGCTGTTGCTCCTGAAGACAACAGTTAATTGCATTACATAAGCAGCAACTGTTTTTATAAGCAGTTGCTGCTTGTTTTTTAGCGAATAAAGAACAGCGAATAGTATTGAAGATGTAAACGCAATTTTATTTTTAATTAACGTAATTGAATGAAATTTTTTTTGAGCAGTTGCGTTTATTCATATCATGATTGCCATAGAAAAATTTGAAGATGATAACACTTTACAACTACCTTTAGTAATAGCTGATTTAATTGTGCAACTTCATCTAAGCTAACCGCGATTCCCGCTTTCTATTTATACTTTGTTTCGCTGTGTTTTAAAATATGTTGTATGTTGCAAGCAGTAACAACATAAACTTCATTAAACAATATTGCCAGTTATGAACAAAAAGATTTTTCTTATCGCCTGCTGTTTTTTTTGTTTTTATATTCTTAAAGCTCAAACAGAAGCGGATACTGCAACCATGTATCCAGGCTTGCAATATAGAGGCGACACAACAAAACCGGAAGCAACAGAATTTTACAGACCAGTTCCGCCGATTGTAACACCTGGCGCAACGCCACAAGATGCGCCTTCTGATGCAGTGATTTTATTTAATGGAAAAAGTTTGGATGCATGGGAATCTGCAAACGATACAACAAAGCCTGCTGACTGGATAATTGATAACGGAGAACTTACCGTAAACAAAAAAGGTGGTGGAAGTATTCAGACAAAACAACATTTTTTAGATTATCAATTACATCTTGAATGGAAAGAACCAATAGATATTGAAGGCAAAGGACAAGCGCGTGGTAACAGCGGTGTGTTTCTTGCTTCAACAGGTAAAGGCGATGCGGGTTATGAAGTGCAAATTTTGGATTGTTACAACAACACAACATATGTAAACGGCCAAACTGCTGCTGTTTATAAACAAGGAATTCCATTAGCAAATGCCTGTAAAAAACCAGGCGAATGGCAAACGTATGACATCATTTGGACGGCTCCGCGTTTTGACGCAAATGGTAACTTAACCGACTCTGCAAAAGTTACTGTTTTACATAACGGCGTGCTTGTACAAAATGATTTTCATTTAAGAGGTGTTACAAGATATATTGGATTGCCATATTATAAGGCACATGGTGCAACTTCAATTAAGTTACAATCACATGGTGATCCAAGCAAGCCAATAAGTTTTAGAAATATTTGGGTAAGAGCTTTGGATTAAAACAATATATAATTATGAAAGTGGGAAGTGAATTTTGCATTTGCTTCTCACTTTATTTTTAAACGCAGTTGATGCAGCATCACATGCAATTTAAAAAGCGCGAACAATGTGATGTAAAAAATTGAAGTAACTGAGTTCAGAACTGGCAATAATTTCTTCCGAAAGTTTCGCCTGGATTATTAAATATCTTAAAGCTGCAAAATCAATATCATTACATAAAATGTGAAATACATCTCCGTTTAAATTTTTTACGCTGAAAGTTTTTTATAGATGAGGAAGATACAGTTGCTGATGTTGACAAATAAACAACTAAGAGGTACCAACATTAAAATTCATTTGCTCAATATTGAAAATTCTTCCTGCTATAATTTGAAAAGATATCAATTGCTTCATATAATTCAAATCCTATACCTTGTGCGAGTTGTTTTAGTTCTGTCATATTATGTGTTAGAAATATAGAAATAGTTTTTTTAACCGGGTCTGCAGACCACCAACCACCATACGCACCCGGCCAGCCAACTGAACCAATTGATCCCGCACAAGGCATTGATGCATTGTTTTCTTTTAATACCACAGCAAGCCCTAAACCAAAGCCATAATGTTCTCTAAAGATTGATGAACCCAGTAATTTGGAATGTTCTCTTTGCAAAGCGGTTAATTGGTTGGTGCGCATTAACTCAGTAGTTTCCTGTTTTAAAATCTGGATACCATTTGAGCTTCCGTTTTCTACAAAAAGTTTTGCAAACTTTAAATAATCGCATGTTGTTGACCAAAGTCCTTGTCCGCCTGATTCAAATTCTAAATTGCGGGGACGTTCTTTAAAAGCCATTTTTGCAGGAACCGTTTCAAGATGTATTATATTACCCGATTCATCATAGCCAACATTTGCAGCACACCTGTTTCTTTTGTAATTGGGAACTGTAAAAAAAGTATCTGACATTTCTAAAGGATGGAATATTTTTTCTTCCATCACTTTACCCAATGGCTTTTCTTCTATCTTAGAAATAAGAATACCTAATAAATCAGTAGATCTGCCGTAATTAAATATTTCACCCGTCTGGCTGGCTAAAGGTAAACTTGCCAATCCTTTTATCCATTGTTCATGTGTAAGTTCTGAATCAATATCACCTCCTAAAAATCCATTATAAGTAAACCCGGATTTGTGCGTTAGTAAATCAAGTATAGTAATAGGCCGCTTTGCATCTTCATATTCTCCCGATTTATTTTTTAAGACTTTCATATTCTTAAATTGAGGGAACCATTTTGTTATTGTATCCTGCAGATTTAATTTCTTCTCTTCGTATAATTTCATTGCGAGAACTGAAGTAATTGGTTTTGTCATGGAAGCAATCCTGAAAATAGTATCAGGCGTCATTAATTCGCATGTTTCCAGATTTTTGTATCCCTCACTTTCCTCATATACAATTTCACCATCTTTCCAGATAATGCAGTTAACTCCGCCGAGCTTTTTATTATCTATTAATTTTTTAAACATTTCTTGCTGCTAAATTTTGTTATATATTTTATGATTTGAAAACTATTTTCTTACCTGAAATTATATTCTATAATCTTCAATGGATTTCCCGCGCTGCTTGTATCAACATGCCATGAATTTCCCACATTCTCTATTTCATAAACAAAGCCCGCAGTTAGGTCCGCTTCATCATAGCCTATCACTTTCTTTTCAATCACTATTTTATGTGCAGGGTCAGGGATATCTTTTATCTGCATAGGTGCAAAAGCCGAATCAAAGAGAAGATTACTCGCGACCGTATCATAAACATAAACGCTTCCTTTTTTGATAAAGACGGTAAAATGAATGACAGAATTATCATTAGAAAAATTCTGGTCAGTATAAAGCAACAAGCGGACTGTTCTGCCGCTGCCAACAGGTATTGGATTTTCACCTGCTCCATTCTTTTTGCACGATGCAATAGCAATGCATAAGGTTAACAATAAACAAACATTGAAAGAAATTTTTTTCATGGTTATAATTTATGCGCAGGTAAAACGGTAATTATGTTTAAAGAGTTGCTTGGCCAGGGAAGGATGATTAATGATAATAAAGAGAGGCTTTATAAATCTTCGAGTAATGGTATTAAACTATTTGTAACCTAATTATATTTTATTGGCAAATTTTATTGCGTCTTCATTCTGCACATATTACTGTTCAAGAAAATCTACTGCGATAAAACTTCATCCACTAATTGTTTCATTTTTTGCAAACCTGTTTTTGCAACCTGCAATGCATCCTGCTTCCAGTAAGTTTCATTAAATAGTTCGAGCGATAAAACTTTTGTTCCACCCATGTCTTTCAAATCCTGCAATATTTGTTTAAGCGGTGCTGCTCCGTCGCCGGGATAAACGCGGTCACTGTCTGTTAATTCTTCTACAGGTTTTGAAGCCGGATAATCGTTGATATGAATAATTTCAATCACTTTACCATTCACCAATTTCAGGCAATTAAAACCTGAGCCTCCGCGAAAGAGATGAAACACATCCGGTAATATTCGTGCATCTGCATCATCTGCTGCAGCCGCAATGGCAAGTGCTTGCCCGAAATTATACAACGTGCCCGATGCGCCCCAGAATTCCAGCAGCGGTATAACATTATATTTTTTTCCCATCGCAAGTATTTCACGATATCGCTTACCAGCAATTTGAAAATTTACCGGCTCATCTTTTTCTACACCTGCAGGTGGCGCTGCAATATGATGACATCCAAGCGCAGCCATCATTTTCATTTCTTCCTCCAGTTCTGCAAGCCCTGTTTTTCTTTTTGTATCATCATTCACCATCCACTCTGTAAAGCTTATCGCGTCTTCTACAACAAGTTTTTTAGCCTTGATAAAAGCATTCAGAGATTGCAAAGAATTTCCCTGGTTCAAATATTCTTTAATATCACTTATCCAAAGTTCAATACCATCGTAGCCAGCCCTTGCAGCAATATCAATTGTTTTTAGTAAACCGAGTTTTTGACCGCTGATTGTACTTGTGTTCAAACAAAAGCGAAACGGACCTTTTGATGCGACACCAGCGCGTATATATGAAGAAGGAATGAGCGTTGCCATTGCCGCAGCACCCGATAATTTAATAAGTTCTCTTCTGTTAAGCATAACATTATCAATATTAAATAATTCAACAGACACTTTAATTTATTGAGGCACGGGCGAAGTTCCCAAAATGTTTGTATGCAGGAAAATAGTTAGCGTTAAACAGGAGAGTAAAAATTTGAGTGAAAATCTTACTTCACCACAATGTTCGGCATTAAATAAAATTCGTACGTATTTAAACCGGATGTTATTGAAGGATCATTTTCTGCCAGTGTTTTTGCTTCGCTTTCATCGTCCACTTGTATAATACCCATGCCAAAAGCGCCATCAGGATGAAGCACTGGTCCGAACGCAATTACTTTTCCTTGTGACATTTGTTCTTTCCAATAATTAATATGCTGCAGCATAATATTTCTTTCATCATGTGTCATATCCTGCGCAAAACTTGCACGTGGCGGAATAAGTTTAAAGAAGTAAGTTTTTTTCATAAATAAATTTAATAATCAAAAATGTTATTGCGGGAAAGAATGACGAAGCAATCTATTTTATTATTTAAGAGTACTTCTGTAATGCACAATGATGGTAAATTAAATTTTTATACTCTTCCATTTATTACTTTGAATATATAAATAAGATGGAATAAGTAATGCAATCCAGTAAATCCATTCACTCATCCAGCCAATGCTGATAGATAAATTAAAATATTCCATCACAGTATAAACATAAATGCAATAAATAGTGATAGCAATTATTTCAACAATAAGATTGCGTCTTGTATTACCAACACCAACAACTGCATTCAGCCAAACCACAGAAACAGATTGCAGAATCAGCGCCAGCGAAATAATTCTTGTAACAGGCATTGCAGCAAGAATAAAACTTTCGCTTTGTCCGTAAATACTTAAAAATGGTTTTGTAAAAAGATTGATAAGTAACGAAATACTTACTGAAAACAGCAATGCAATCTTCATTATCTTAAATACAAGTTCTTTAACGCGATGCTGCAATTGCTGACCAATAACATTGCTCACCATACTGTTGGATGCGGATGCAAACGACCATGCAAAACATCCGAAAATGCCAAACATATTGCGCATGATATTAGATATAGCAAGCGGCTCCGTGCCATGATGTTCGATCAGTATATAAAAAAATTCCCAGCTTGCCACGCTAATGGCGAACTGAATCATAATGGGTGATGATTGCTTCAGTATAAGTTTTATGGAGTTGCGGTTTAAAGCCGCGCTTTTATACATATGCAGTTGTTTACTGATGCCTTTAAAATGTATCACCGAAAAAATAGTAACCAATCCTGTAAACTCTGCAATAATAGATGCATAGGCAGCACCATTAAAACCCAATTCAGGAAAACCAAAATGACCGAAGATAAATGCGTAATCAAAAAATATATTGGCAACGGTTTCTGCCAGCGTACCAATAATTAAATATTTACTTTGATTAATGCTTATGAGCAAAGCATTGCGCATTTGATAGACGTATAAAAAAAATAATCCCCAAATACGAATACGCAAAAATGAAATCGCCATTTGAATATCCTGCCCGTTATGCAAAGCGCTTTTTAAAACAGCCGGCGCAATAAAATATGTAATGAGAATGCTGATAATTGCAAACACAATTGCTATGCGCACTGCCTGCAAAAAAAGTAAACCAATTTCTTCAATGCGGTTCTCTCCTGCCCTTCTGCTCATCAGCGATTGCAAGCCGCTGCTCAATCCAAAACCAATTACACCAAACACCAAATAATAAATGCCGGTAATGCCTGCAATACCCAGCGCCTGCTCGCTTAAATGTCCAAGAAAAATATTGTTCGTAACAAAATTGATGTTGGGCACAAGAATAGAAAGAGCAACCGGCAATGCGATGCGCAATATTTGTTTGTTGCTTATTTCTACCTGCAGTTTCATCCGGATGTTTTTCGTCTTTTATTTGCCAGATGAAATTCGCCATTATGGCTCATTTCATTGGGGCGGCAAAGCTAATATTAGAATGATGAATGATAAATTATGAATGATAAATGTTTTTATTATTGATTAATTCACATTCATAACTCATAATTCATAATTATTTTTACGCATGGAGCCGCTTCAGGAAGAAATAAATTTAGAATTACCGCAACCGGAACCGGTAAAAGAAAAAGCAAGCAGGCTGCGATTTTTTTTCAGGCTTGCATTTATCTGTAACATTTTTTTTATTGTTTGTATGATATTGCGGTATACAACGCTGCCTAAATACTTACCACAACCAATAATTGAATTTTCTATCATTTTAGGATGGCCGGCAATACTTATCAATCTTATCAATTTTATTCTTGCATTAATTTTAATTTCACGCATCAGGCGCAGGCAAATTCCGCTCTGGCTTTTATACGCAAACATTATTTGTTTTATTCTCGAAATTTATTTTTTCTTTATACTGCATGATTAATCAAATATTAAAAGACAAACCAACCAAACTGTTTCTTGGCTTCACTGCATTTTTTGTTGCAAATGCTTTGATAGCAGAATGCATCGGCACGAAAATATTTTCGCTGGAAAAATTGTTTGGCTTAACGCCATCGAACATTACATTGTTTGGTGAGAAAGGATTATCATTTAATCTTACCTGCGGTGTTTTATTGTGGCCGTTAGAATTTGTAATGACAGATATTGTAAATGAATTCTACGGACCAAAAGCTGTTCGCCGCATTAGTTACACGGCTGTTATTTTAATCAGTTATGCATTCTTAATGTTTTATGGAAGCATCCATGTGCCGCCTGCAGATTTTTGGATAACCACCAATCAAACCAAAGGCATTGACAATATGCAAACTGCTTTCAACGGAATTTTTGGACAAGGTATGTGGATCATTCTCGGAAGCCTTACTGCATTTTTAGTAAGCCAGATTGTTGACGTAACTGTTTTCCATCACATAAAAAGAAGAACAGGCGAAAAATATGTGTGGTTGCGCTCAACAGGTTCTACATTGGTTTCGCAATTAGTAGATAGTTATATTGTATTAACCATTGCATTTAAATTTGGCAGTAACTGGACATGGCCGGAAATATTTGCAGTAGGCACAATGAACTACATTTATAAATTCACGCTTGCTATTATTTTAACGCCGGTAATTGTTATTGCTGAAAAAAGAATTGAAAAATATGTGGGTCATAAAACAGCAATGCAAATGAAAAGAGCAGCGATGGGGCAAGCGCCTGATGCGTTTGAAAATATACCAACAGCAGGATAAAACAGTTTACAGTTTACAGTTTACAGTTTACAGTTTTCAGTTAATTCACTTTCTTGGATAGTTTATGCATTCTTATCTTCTTCCTTTAGAAAAAATTTTTCAGCAGCAGGCAAACAAAACAAAAGCAGCCGGTGCGAAAGCGTATCTTTTAAACCAGTTTGAATTTTATGGTATTGCAATGGCTGAACGCAGAAAAATTTGCAAAGAGTTTATCAAAGCAAATCCAATATCATCCATAACAGAAGTTGAAAAAATTGTAAAAGAAGCCTGGCAGTTACCGCAAAGAGAATGGCAATATTTCGGCATTGAATTATTAGCCCATTATAAAAAGCAATGGAAAATTTCAACCATAAAAATTATTGAATATTGTATTACGCATAAAAGCTGGTGGGATACAGTTGACAGCATCGCAGATGCATGGGCAGGTGAATATTTTAAATTATTTCCTGAACAAATTATAAGCATTACCGGCAAGTGGAACCTATCGGAAAACATGTGGCTGCAACGCTGCAGTTTATTGTTTCAGAAAAAATATAAAGACAAAACGGATACAAAATTGTTTTCAAAATATATTAAACGCCATGCGTCTTCAAAAGAATTTTTTATTCGTAAAGCAATTGGCTGGTCGTTGAGAGAATATGCAAAAACAAATCCGTTATGGGTAAAAAAATTTGTTGAATCAAATGAACTTTCACCACTTAGTAAACGCGAAGCACTAAAACATTTTTAATTCACGATTGAACACTTTCTCTTAACATCTTTACTACAATTTTATCTATAGGCAATGAAACAGCCTCTTCATTAAAATCATTCCAGTCAATCCATCTTAATACTTCACTTTGCCCATGAGGGTCTGAGATTTGATGCAACTCAAAATCGAAAACTTTTGTTTTAATATTTAATCCGCTTACATTTTCTGCATGCACAAAATAATAGATGGAAACAATTTGGTCGTTTGGATTAAATGCAGATTGCTGGTAATAATCGGTTGTATAAAGATGTTCGCCAACTATAACATCCAAGCCTGTTTCTTCTTTAAACTCACGCTTTAAACAATCACGCGTTCCTTCACCTAACTCCATGCCGCCACCAGGAAACTTAGTAAAATAATCGCCGCGAATAAATTCATCGCTTACTAAAACACGTTTATTTTCGTCCATTAAAATTCCGTAAACACGGATCGTAAATTTTGTAATTGCCATTTTGCAAGTTTACTAAATATCATTTGCGACTTTAGAACATTTATATTTATCAACTGAAATTATTTTATGAAACCAATACTTACATTTTACTTTTTTATTTTATGTTTTAATATTCTATCTGCACAGCAATCACCGTTTGATACAACAATTTATGGAAGAAATGATGCAGCCGGTCATTGGTTGCAAACACGCGGCTTCAAAATGTATTACGAAACTTACGGGCAAGGCGAACCGCTTTTAATTATTCATGGCAACGGTGGTTCCATCAATAACTTTCTTTATCAAATTCCCTATTTCTCAAAAGAATACAAAGTGATATTGGCTGATAGCAGGTCGCAGGGAAAATCTGTTGATAATAGCGATTCTTTAAGTTATGAAATGATAACGGATGATTTGAATGCATTACTCGATTCGCTGCATCTTGATTCATGTTATGTTATTGGATGGAGCGATGGCGGCATTGAAGGTTTAATGCTTGCTATCCGTCATCCGGATAAAGTAAAAAAACTTGCTGTAACGGGCGCAAATCTTACACCTGATACAAGTGCTGTTGACCCGTTTGTTTATAACTGGGCAATGAATTATAATAAACAATTAGCAGCGATGCCAACAACCGACACAGTTAAAACTATGCGCAAGCTGGCACATTTGCTTTCTTATGAACCACACATTTCATTAGAACAATTGCACACAATTAAATGTCCTGCGCTTATCATCGGCGGCGACCATGATGTATTGTTACCAAAACATACTATGCTTATTGCAGACAATATTGAAAAATCTTATTTATGGATTATTCCAAACTCCGGTCATTCAACACCGATATTTAAAAAAGACCAGTTTAATGCGGTGGTGGATGATTTCTTTAAAACACCTTACAGAAAGATTGAAGGGTTTGGAAGGTTTGAATAAAGACCTCATCCCAACCCTTCTCCAAAGGAGAAGGGCAAGAAAGCGTTTGATTATTTCAACAACTTTAAATTATCATGTTCTCAAAAGTCCTCTCCCTTGGAGAGAATTTAGGTGAGGTCTAATTAAAATTTGATTAGTCTAAAAATAAGAAAGGCATTCATTCACCATATTTTTACTGCCGATAAAAACCGGCGTACGCTGATGCAAGTCGTTCGGTTGAATATCAACAATGCGCATTTCACCATTGCTCGCTTTGCCGCCAGCCACCTCTATAATAAATGCAAACGGATTACACTCATACATTAAACGCAACTTACCATTTGGCTTATTCATTTTTCCCGGATACATAAAAATGCCACCCTTAATTAATGTGCGGTGCAAGTCTGCAACCATGCTTCCAATGTAACGGTTTGTATATGGTCCGCCATCTTTTTCAGTTTTCTTTTGACAGCATGTTATATAATCCTGTACAGGTTTATCATACTTAAAAAAGTTGCCATGATTCACAGAATAAATTTTTCCATCAGGCGGACATTTTATATCAGGGTGACTTAAACAAAACTCACCAATTTCAGGATCGAGTGTAAAACCATTTACACCTCTGCGTGTTGCATATACCAGCATCGTTGATGAACCATACACTACATATCCTGCAGCAACCTGTGCAATACCCGGTTGTAGAAAATCATTTTTATCACAAGGCGTTCCTTTCTTGCTAATGCGCTTATAAATTCCAAAAATGGTTCCGATAGAAATATTCGTATCAATGTTCGCGCTGCCATCAAGCGGGTCAAACATTACAACATATTTACTTTGATTACTCATCTCGTCATCAAACACAACAATATCATCCAACTCTTCACTGCCAATGCCAGCACAACTAACGCCATGTTTCAAAACCGCAATCATTTGATTATTCGCATACACATCCATCTTCTTCACATCTTCGCCCTGCACATTTACATCACCCGTTTCGCCCAGCATATCAACCAAACCAATTTTGTTTACTTCGGCATTTATGCGTTTTGCGGCAAGCCCAATGTCGCGCAGCAACGCACTCAATTCTCCGGTAGCATTTGGTATTGTTCTGAAAGCGCGAATAGTAAATTCATCAAGCGTTAGTACGTTCCTGTTTACAGCCATACAATCGTTTGATGCAAATGTAACAGTGAATGGTGAATGGTAAATAGTGAATGTAACACAGGAATATTTGATGGTGTCTCAGTTTGAAATAAATATTTGGATTCACCCGTTCAACTAACGCCTTATCTAAAAAGATGGAAAATTATTGCTATGCTATTGCGCTGCAGTTTGTATTATTTCGCATCAAATTTGCGAATATCTTGCGCCTTATCAAAAGTTACCAAACAACTATCCAGCGGTTGACCTTGACTGTAAATGCAGTCGCAAAAAATTTCGCATGCTGCAGGGTTTTTGCTGGAAGCACATTGATTTCTGCACTCGGCTTCAGAGTTTCCCGGTACAATTTCATATAAATAAAAAGTGCCGATAATGATAATGGCTAAGACTGTAAAGACACCTCCAAAAAAAATAATTCGAAGGCGCTTACCCAAGGGCTTTTTTAATACATGAGAATCTGTTTTTTGCTGCTTAAATGGTAGAATATATTTTAAACGATCATAATCCCAAATCAATAAAAACAAGCTTGCCAATACCATCATTGTTATAAGCCGGGTGCCATCAAATCGGGTAGCATAAGTAAGCACACAAATATTTAGAATGATGGGGAAATACATCAGTGCACCAAGAAGAGAAGTTCGCGGAACGAGTAACAATATAGCTGTTACAATTTGAACAATTCCAATAAAGGTGTAGTAATATCCTGTTAAATATAAGGCATCGAGGTAATGCCCTAAAGGATTGTTGGAAGGCAAGCCAGCTGCAAATCGCTCACCCATTATTTTAACGATGCCTGCCGGAATAAAGCTCGCTGCCAAAGCAATGCGACAAAAAACAGCAAACCCCTTAAACCATTTATCAGCCTTAGCTTCATAGTATATTTCTTCAATTCTATTCATAACTGTATATTAATGACGTAACACAGAACGTTTTGGCGGATTTACTCAAATCATCCATCGCGATATGCTGATGCCGCTAAAATTCATTTCTTTTTCGAATGTTTATTTTACTGAGGAAATAATAAAGAACCAATGCCATGGCTGTCCAGTAGAAGGCAAAGGCGAAAACCAAAACCGGAGGTGCAGGGTCCGAATCTTTAGCTAAAAACGACAAGGGCGCTATCAAAACAAATTTGATAGGATATAAAATTATGGCTATGGTGCTTTTCCAACCTACTGATGATCCAGTTCCCGGGAACCACTCGCCGTTTGCGGGAAAGAGCCGGACCTCGGGTCCCAAAAGAGAATTAGAAATAAATTGAAAAGCAAATGCCGAAACGAGGAAGATAATAACGAATCTTGTTCTTGAAATCTTCACGATAATTAAGTTTTTGTGATTTCTAAAAGCACTTTGTGATTCAAAGTTAAATAGAAATCACTTTTCCTTTCAAAGTTTTTAAAAAACTTCTCCCCTCTATATAAACAGCGAAGAAGTTTCCAACTGAAGCTGCAAACCGTAAACTATAAACTATAACTCCCGCTATCTTTGCGCACTTTAATAACAACATTTCATTAAGACCTAACAGGTTTTTGAAACCTTTTAGGTCTGTGCAATCACACTTTAATAAACAATATGAAGGTTTTTAAATTCGGAGGAGCCAGTGTAAACAACGTTGAACGCATTCAAAGTGTAAAAGATATTCTCTCATTGTATAAAGATGAAAAGTTAGTTGTAATTATTTCTGCCATGGGCAAAACAACCAATGCTTTGGAAAAAGTAGCTGAAGCTTTTTTTGCCGGAAAAAAAGATGAAGCGTTACAACTTTTCAGCGTAATAAAAAATCAGCATATAACTAAAGCAAAATATTTATTGGTTACACATTACAACGCATGTGAAGAACATTTAAATAATTTTTTTACTGAAGTTGAATGGTTGTTACACGATAAACCGGTGCGTGAATATGATTATTATTACGACCAAATTGTTTCTATTGGTGAACTGCTAAGTACAAGCATTGTAAGTTTTTATTTGAATGAAAGCGGTATTGCAAATAAATGGATTGATGTAAGAGACATCATTCGCACCGATGATAATTTTCGCGACGCAAATGTTGACTGGAATTATACTGCCAGGAAAGTGGAGCAGTTGAGTTTTGAATCAACCAACATTATATTAACGCAAGGCTTCATTGGCAGCACAGATGAAAATGAAAGCACAACATTGGGTCGTGAAGGCAGTGATTTTACCGCTGCAGTTTTTGCGAACCTTTTAAATGCAGAAAGCCAAACAATATGGAAAGATGTGGAAGGCGTAATGAGCGCCGATCCAAAACAGTTTCCTGACGCGCAGTTAATACCTGAATTAAGTTTTGATGAAGTAATTGAAATGGCATATTACGGTGCGCAGGTAATTCATCCCAAAACAATAAAGCCATTGCAGAATAAAAATATTCCGTTGAATGTAAAATGTTTTTTAGACCCTTCATTACCCGGAACAATTATTTCAGGAAAAAATATAAAAGACCTTCCGCCAATTGTTATCATTAAAGAAAAACAAGTGCTCATGCATTTGCGCAGTCTTGATTTTTCTTTTGTTGAAGGAAAACCAATTGGTGAATTATATCAATTATTACAACAACTAAATATCAAACCAAATCTTATACAAACTGGCGCAATTGCTTTGCAACTATGTTTAGATGACCGCACAGAAAAAATTCAACAGCTTGCTGCAACATGCAGTGAAATATTTGATGTTCAGGTTGAAAAAGATTTGTCGCTGTTAACCATTCGTCATTTTAATAATGACCTTCTTTTAAAAATGACAAGTGATAAAGAAATTGTTTTAAAGCAGCAAACAAGGGAAACAGTGCAAGTTGTTTATAAAAGTTCTTATTGATTAAACTTGATTAAAATATCGGTCTGACGCTTTTAGAAACTTAAAATAATATGTAAACGTAGAGAAGTGTCTGACGGTTGCAGTTACTCATTCACATCAGGTTTCTGTTTATCTTTATACTGATGTTGCCCGCACGAATTAAAAATATTTTTCTTTTTATACTGTTCATTCTTTTCATGCAAACAAAAATGTTTGCTCAACATGAGCATACATCATCTTCATCATTAGAATTTGTTGATAATGCAGAACCGCAACCATTATTAGCACAGGCATTAAGATTAAATGATGCTCTTTCATTTTTAGGAAGCGCTTTGTCAAAAGAAGATATAAAACGTTTGAAAGCATTGCAGGAAAGGACGCTCACACAGGAAACATCAACCGAAATTCAACACATACTCGATCCTTATTGTATTGCAATCGTTGACATCAATCCCGAAGAGCGTGTAAAAGTTGAACGTGGACCTGCGCCTGCAAAATTAATTCAGGATGGATGGACAAGTTTTTTAGTTAAAGTGCATAATGAAGCGGGTGTTACTGCACAATTGCAGGTGCAAAGTGAAAATGCAAAACCTGATTTGCATATCTCCACTTTTAATGCAAGAGCATTAGATAAAAATAAACTTACACAGGCACAGGTTGAGAATCGTTTTCTTGAAATGCAGTTGTATCGTAATCGCCCTCTGCTGCCAAATCTTTCAGGAGTAAAATTAGAATATGCAGTGCTGCAGATTTACAGTAAAGATGCAGGGCAACGTGAAGCGGAAATTGGGTTTAACATTGGGCAGGGTACGCAGGATATTGGGTTTCGAAACATCATAAATATTTTGTTCGATATAAAACCATCTGTAAAAGTTGTGTTGCGTGTAAAAGACGATGATGGTTCGCCAACCATGGCATCGTTCACTATTCTTGATAACGTTGAACGTGTTCCGAATGACAGCATTACTGATTATCGCTTAACACTTGCGCAACAGCAATATCAGCATCCTTCAAAACAACTAACGGGTATTTATCCATTGCCTTCACGGCGTGTTGCATCGTATGATGAGTATCCAGATTTTTTCTTTCAGCCGCAAGTATACCGTTCTGATGGCGAGCATGTTTTATTACCGCCGGGAAAATATAATGTAACATTTACAAGAGGACCGGAATACATCGCTCAAACAAAACAAATTATTATTCCGTCAAACAAAGATTCTGTTGAAATTTCATTTCAGTTAAAGCGATGGATAAATCTTGCAAAGTTTGGTTGGTACAGTGCAGACCATCACGTTCATGCAGCAGGATGCAGTCATTATGAAAGCCCTGAAGAAGGTGTGCCGCCAATAGATATGTGGCGACAGGTTGTTGGTGAAGATTTGAATGTTGCTGCAGTACTTGCATGGGGACCTGGATGGTATCATCAGAAAAGTTTTTTTACAGGAAACATCAGCCCGCTTTCAACGAAAGAAAATATTATGCGTTACGATGTGGAAGTATCAGGCTTTCCTTCATCACATGCGGGTCATGTTGTTTTATTAAGATTGAAAGAAGATGATTATCCCAATACAAAAACAATTGAAGATTGGCCAAGCTGGACACTACCAGTTTTGCAATGGGCAAAATCGCAGGGCGCTGTTACAGGTTATGCGCATTCAGGTTGGGGACTTGAGCCAACACAACCAACTTCATCATTACCAAATTATGTAATGCCAAAAATGGATGGCATTGGTGCAAATGAATATATTGTTACCGTTACACAAAATGCTGTTGATTTTTATAGCGCAGGCGACACACCACCGCAATGGGAATTGAACATGTGGTATCAAACATTGAATTGCGGCTTTAGAACAAGGCTTAGCGGTGAAACAGATTTTCCCTGCATTTTTGATGAGCGTGTTGGCATTGCACGCAGCTATTTTAAAACGGACAGTACGCTGAATTATGATGCTTATGTTGATGCATTGAAAAAAGGAAGATGTTATGTTTCGGATGGCGGTTCGCACATTATTAATTTTTCTGTAAATGGATTGGAAGTTGGAACGAAGAATAGTGAGCTTAATATTAATGTTGATGAGAATGTAAAAATAACTGCGCAGGCTGCTGCGTTTCTTCCTGCACAACAAACAGAAGAAGGTACTGCAATCGTTAAACGTGCACAAGATGAACAACCTTACTGGAATATTGAACGTGCAAGAATTGGCAAATCGAGAAATGTAAATGTTGAATTAATTGTAAATGGTGAAGCGGTTGATTCAACAGTAATAACTGCTGATGGTTCATTGCAAAATATTTCTTTTCAATATCCAATAAAAAAATCAAGCTGGGTTGCATTAAGAATATATCCAAGTTCTCACACCAATCCAATATTTATTATTAAAGATAAAAAACCTATTCATGAATTAAAGAGTGCACAATGGTGCCGCAAAGCTGTTGACCAATGCTGGATGATGAAACAGGGAAACATCAGACCATCAGAACGTGCCGATGCAGAAGCTGCATATAACAACGCAAGAAAAATTTACGATGCAATTATTGCTGAGGCTTCTGTGAAATAAAGTACAACCATGTTTATTATAGCGACTTCTTGTGAGCAGGTTATATGTTCGTAACTATTTATCATTTTATAATAAACTATTTTAAAATGAGGAGCGCTTATAAACACTTAAAACAGCAACAAGCAAAACAGTACAGATTACGATAAATGATCTGTACTGTTTATGATTTAGTATTTGTTAGAAGCCTGTGAATTGATTTATTAAAAAGCACGCACTGCTCTTACATGAATTGTAAAGCTTTTATCATCGTGAAACTGAAAGCCACCGCCAAATTCCTGATCATAGGCCGAATTTTGATCATACTCAGTTGAACTCCAATAATTAGTAGCCGCAAGACCAGGAACTTTATCTTTATGCGAGTATAATTTATTCAATTCTGCTTTTGAAGGTAAAAACCAATCTGTAAAACCGCCGCCTGTATAGTTGTCGCACAATTTAGCTGCATAACTTCCTTTACCCTGAGCCTTTATAATTTTTTGAGTGTTTGAAGCTCCCTTACCGATTGCTGTTCCCCGTGCATTTGTTATTATATAAGCATTATTATACCATGAGATACCAGTACTTTGATCTTTTATTGCAGCAATCAATCCATGTTTTTTTGTTGAATCCAGATAAAATATTATTCCTCCGCCATAACTGTCGCCTATGTGGAAGGTTTGCTGTTCTGCATTATTAACAGATGCTGCAGATACAGAGCTAAGCTTTGCGTTTTCTTTTGTGCATGATATTACGCTGATAAATAAAATAGCAAAAATTACGTTAGCTGTTTTCATGTGTTCGGTTTTACGTTTTAATTTAAAAAATGATGATTAGAAAAGTTTGGTATTCGTTTCGATTAATCAATTAGATATTGGATAAATAAAACTAATGTAATTAATCGTTTAAAAAAATAATGTGGTAACTATTTCAGACAAATTTTTTGTGGAGAATACCGGGCTCGAACCGGTGACCTCGACGCTGCCAGCGTCGCGCTCTAGCCAACTGAGCTAATTCCCCTTTAAAAACTTTTCAGCCTCCAGATTAATTTTCGCTGCGCAAATGTAATCTGCTCAATCATTCAATGCTAAATCTTCATAGGTTTTTAAAATTTTCAGCAGCACACCATTTGTCCAGCCAAAACCGTCCTGCGATGGATACTCTCCTCCACCTGCTGATAAATGCGTATCAACAACATTATATTTCTCCATCAGCTTGCCTGTGCTTTTATATACTTTAATATTTAACTGTGCCCAGCGTTTTGCAATTTCATGCGCAAGGTTTATTTCGCCATATTCATCCAAAGCTTTAATGGTAATCCATTGCAGAGGCGCCCATCCGTTTGGCCAATCCCATTGCTGCCCGGTATCTATCAACGTAGTTACAACACCGCCTGCCTGCAAAAAATTATCACGTATTACATCTGCTGCTTTAATAATTTTTTCTGAAGACGGAATATTAAAAAAGAATGGTGTAATACCTGCAATTGTTTGTTGTGTGCTGAATGTTTTTGCGTTTATGTTATAATCATAAAACCATCCATCATCTTCATTATAAAAATATTTATTGATGGCATCTTCGCGCAGCATTGCTTTTCTTGTATAATTTTCTACTTCATTTTTATTTTCTGCATAACGATATGCTAATGCAAGTGATGATTCAAGATGAAATAACAAACAATTTAAATCAACCGGAACAATATTTATTGTATCAATTTGTGTAAACGTTTTTCCGTCTTTAAACCAACGTCCGCTAAAATCCCATCCACTTTCACAAGCAGCGCGCAAATTTTTAAAAAGTAAAGCATCATCACCATTATATTCTGCAGCTGTTTCCATTTCATGGCGATATGCTTCCGGTCTTGGTGTATCCAATTGATCGTAATAACGGTTAAGCAAACTGCCATCGGGCATTGTTACAACATGTTTTGTAGAACTGGTTTTATCCATCCAAAAATCATATTCTTTTTGCAGCTCGTTTAAATATTTTGAATAAATATGTGTGCCTTTATGCAATGCAAGCAATTCAACCATACAGGAAAAATAGGGCGGTTGCGATCTGCTTAAAAAATATGTTCTGTTTCCATTCGGTATATGTCCGAATTTATTTATTAAATAAGCAAAATTTTCTATCATGTTTTCAATAACATCCCACTTATCGCTTTTAGCTAAGCCAAGCATAGTAAAATAAGAATCCCAATAATAAATTTCCTGAAATCTACCGCCCGGAACAATATATGGAAAAGGTAAAGCAACAAGCGAACTGCCTTCAACAGGCTTGTCTGCATTGCGTTGCAACACTTCCCATAATTCCTCTATATGTTCAATTACATTATCTTTTAAATCTGTATGATAACCCGGTGTGTGATGCGGCGGTATTTCAAAATTTGCTTCAACAAATTCTTTTATTTGTTCATTAGAAAGATTATTTGTTTTTAAGCTGATATAATCTTTTACTATAACCGCAGGATTTCTTTTTGGTATGCAATCAACAAAAGTTTTATTATCAGGAAATATTTTTTTAAGCTGAACATCTTTAAATAATGTTTTATACAGTTCGTCTGGTGTGTGCATAATATATGCCTTTGGATTTTTTGAGCGTATAAATTTAGTGCGTCGGCTTGTGAATAACTATTTCTTTTAATTCTTTATTTGTAAAGATTGAAAAATTGGGTAAGCTCGTTAATATGGTCTGTATTGATAAAATCAACCTTTAAACGCATAAAAGTTTGCCAGCTGTTTTGGTTATCAGGAGCATCCCAAAAACGAACTTTCTTTTTTAAATGATGTGCTTTTATAATCGCCGCAGCTAAAGTTTGCCAGTCTTTTTCCGGAATGGAATCTTCACCGTTCCATGATGAATAATATTTAAAATCATCACTCAGCATATTTATTTTTGAAAGCGCTGGTGCAGAATAATTTTTGCTTAAAATACCATCAAAATAAATATACGAAGGATACGAAATAAATTTTTCAGATGCTGGTCTATTACCGCTTATTGTAATTTTTATTTTGCTGCATTTAATTAACGAAGGATAATTCTTGCATACTTCAATAAGCTTATCTAAAGTTCTTATTGAATCAGTTTTTATATCAATCAACAATTGCAGTTCTTTATTCTTATCAGCATAAGGGAAACCATTGTTCTTTTCTATAACTGTTTTTAAAGGTTCTAAATATAAAGATTGTAAAGTGCGATTATTATTGAGTTCTTTTTTTGTATGCGCCACAAGCAGTTTGTTATCGAATAAAAATATATCTGCTTCTATTGAACCAAAACCATTTCCCCATGCATCATAAAAAGGGTTTGCCTGTTCATAATCATTATGTGAGTGCGCGTTGGCAGTTGTATTTTTTTTGGTTGTGCGCAAACGTGAAAGGTGTTTATTAAAAAGAATAAGAACAATACATTTTTCATACTAAGTATTACAGGAATGAAATCAGTTTAAACTAAAGTAATCATTTCACTGATTTATGTGAGCGTTAAATTATTTAAATAAAAAAGGATGTGTAGAAACACATCCCGCTTACTTGTATTATTACTTAAAACTTAAATTTTATTTTGGCTTTAGCGATTCAAATTATTTAACTAAAAAACAGATGTCTGATGAAACCTTTTATCAGCAAGTAAAATCTGCTTATTAATATTTAATTCACGTGTAACAAACCATAAAGCCAGAATAGTTCCATAGCTTCCACCACGTTCAATCCATTCAACCAATTCCCAATGCGGATAGAATAATTCGCTTGCAGCTTTCCAGATAAAAAGTAAAAAAATCACAGGTCGCAACGGCCGTATTAAAACAGAAAGTGCAGCAAAAATTTCAAGCGCACCAATAACATGTGCAACATTTGACGTGTTTGAAAAACCAAGTAATTTATATTGGTCAAGCAAAGTCTTTTTTTCAATAAGATTTAATATGCCATGACCTATGAATAAAAGAAACACAACAATTCTTAAACACAATGCTACTCTTGCAATTATTTTTTGATCAACCTGACCAGGCATTCTCACCAGCTTAAACCAAGTTTGTTTATTTAATGGCAATGATGTGGTAAGCAACAGCAGTGCAAGTGGTGCACCATAATTGCCTCCGCGTTCAATAAATTCTGCAAACGGTTCTCCTGATAATGGTCGCAACAATGCAGTCATTAATCCCCACACAACTAACCATGCTAATATTATTCTTGTTGGGTAAAATAAAAGTGATAACCCCATGCAAATATCAACTACACCTGCATAAGGCATAAGTGTATATGCAGCATCATGCCCAACCCCAAATACCGCAAAATAGTTCGTCCATATTTCTTTCGTAATAAGACCAAATGCACCGTGACCAATAAAACACATAGCACTTGCAACACGCAGGGTATAATAAATATCTTTTGATTGATTTAATTGTACCATGACTTTTATTTTATGCTTGACACTTCTTTTTTTGTTGACATTAATTTATCCATTACAAGGTCGCCGATTTTAATGCCCTGGTCTCTGCCTTCAACAATGGCTTTATAATAATGTATGCCTCCATAAAACCTGCTTAAAGAAACATCCCACGAACATTGGTTTAGTGATGTAAATTTTCTGTCTGCAAAGCCCCAATCTCTTTCTGAAGAATCAGTAAACGAAATTTTGTCTCCATATACTTTTGTAAGAAATTCAGCAGCCGCAGAAGAAATTACAGAGTGCCCGCTGATGTATTCAGGAAATGGCGGCGTTTGCAAAAATGGTTTCCAATTCGGGTCAATATATAAATTAATATAAGTTTCCGGGCGTATCATATCATAATAATATTTGTAATACCAGCATGCAATAAACGCATCAAACATACCTATTGAGGAACCTGTATAATTAAATACTGTTTGATACCAGTCTGCATTTTTATCCATGCTGATGGTGCCAATAATTTCCATCCAGTGTCCCGGCGGTGTCATAGCTTTTGTTGCAAACATTACATGCCCTTCCTGGTGCATTTTAAATGAATTGCAATCCCAAAAATTTGATTGCCATTTTTGTGCATCGGTTAAAGCGTTCACAGTATCATAAACCTGTTTAGCCATTTTATAAAATTCACTTGTTGAATCTTTACTAAATGGCGGCGGCGGATTTATAGAAAAAACATTTGCCGAATCAAGTGTAAGCGTACGAATGGTTTGCCACTTTGGTTCAACAGCATCAAAATAACCCGGCGGTGTGGGCAACCAATGTCCATCCAAACCCGTAACTGTAAATTTTGAGCCGCGTGTTTTTCCATAATTATCTTTTTTGCTCCATGAAAGAACTGAATCTGCCACGCGATTACCATAGTTCACAGAACTGTCAAACATTTCCTTCGTCATGTTTGTTTCTTTAGCAAGATTTTTTACTGAATCAATTAATGCATCCATTCTTGCTTCGGAAAAAGTAAGCGCTTTACCCACTTTCATCATAGCAATAACAGATGCAAAAGGGAAATCAACTTTGTCTGGTTTTGCAGGTGAAGGAATATTTTTTAAATCTTTTATTTCTCTTTCAAGCGAAGCATAATGTTTTCCTTCTTTTGAAAGTGTTTCATACGCCGCAAGATTTGCATACGCAAAAATGCGCGAAGCAACAGGTGGATTGAAGATGTCATAAATAACAACATAGTTTAACTCATGCATTGTTTTGCAATACAAATCAGGATTGTGCATTACTGTTTTATAATCCTTTTTATTGCATGAAGAAATTGCAGCAGTGCAAAAGATCAAACCAAAAACAACAACTTTTTTCATTTCAATATTTCAATTTCCATTTTAAAAAATACCTCGTTAAGAATAACAAGGTCTCATTTGCTATTGATTAAAATTTTTTATACAAATTGATTTTTTAATTTCACTTAAGTTTTCATTTTTAAAAAAACCTCGCTAAGAATAACAAGTCCCAATGCTTGTATTATTACTTAAAAATTTTATTTAATTAAATTTTGTTTCATCGTTACCATTTTATTCAACACAATATTTCAAGTTTTTTTAAAAATTACCCCGCTAAGAATAACGGCGTGTATTACTTATTAGTGAGACAAAAACTTTTATATTTTATGTTAGAATTCAAAACAATGCTTTCATTATTATGAATTTATTTTCTTTTAGAAATACCTCGCCAGGACTAACAAGGTCTGTGCTTGTATTATTACTTATAGAAATTTTTAATGATTAAAATTTAATTACAAAACCAACATTAATTACATAATCTGCAAACGCAGCATCGCCTTGTGTGTACATACCTGTTAATGCTGTTTTATTTTTATCAGGAACACTTTGCGTGCGATTTCTTACCAATGCGACAGGCACATAAGCATAAGCGCTGAATCTTTTTAAACTATAAGAAATGCCTTGTTCTTCTGAAATAATATAACCTGGCCTTCTAAAGCCCTGACTGCCGCCAATTAAATCGTGCACAGGCAAACATTCGTCACGTATTCCTGCAGAAAACATCCACTTATTTAAATCAAAGTTTACACCTGCACGAATAAGATATTGATCAGGCACGCTCATTACGTCACTTCCAATTTCAACGGTTTGTGTACTGGGTATGCCACCACGAGAAGTAGAAACACCATTTTGTTCTCTTGGATTTACGAGATAATAAAAGTTTCCATACAAGCCTACATGATGAGAAAAATTGTAGAACGTATTTGCTTCAACGGTAAAGCCTGTGCCGCCATCACCTAATTGTATTGATTGATCAACAGGTCCCACAATCGTTGTTGAATCATTGATGTGAAATCTATCCTGGTATTTATAATCGCCGGTTGGAAATTTAATTCCTAATCCAAGTTGTAAATTAAAATGCTCAGATTTCTCAGGATCAAACATCCAGCGATAAGCGCTAAACCGAATATCACCTACACCAAAAGAATGTGTGCTGTAACGATGAACTTTGTCGTGCTCATATAAAGACGAGCGAGAGTTATCAAGAATAGGAACATCAACCAATAAACTCCAGCGCTGATTCAATTCATGTGTTACTGTAATATCAATAGTAGTGGAATGATTGATAACATTGGAACCCGCTTTTATTCTTTCTTCTTGTTCCTCTTTTCCAATAAAATGTTTATACGATCTGTAAAAGCGATAATTAATTCCTAACTGCCATTTGCTTGCAGTTGAAATGGAATCAGGCATGCGCAGCGAGCATGTTGCACCAGTACTGCGGATAGCTACACAACCTTGTGAATAAATTTTATTATTGATAATAATTGTTGAAAGAAAACTTAGAATAAAAAATAATTTTTTCATGTTTAATAGTTTAAATTTTAATTATTCTGCACCATCGTGTTCAGCTCTCAGCACTGCATAATTCCCAACCCTTTTACCTGCAACCATACCTGAATCGCAATCCATTTGTGTATGAATCCCTGCAATAAACCTTGATTTTGCTGCTTCCGCAGACAAGGCTTCGTATTTAGCAGCATTGGCTGGTATAATATGATCTAAAATGGTTGAAGCAGCTTCACTAAATGTTGAATGCCCAGATATATATGACGGAAAATTTGGGATACCGGTTAATGTTTTAATTTCAGGCATCATTTGCGTTGGACGCGGATTGAAATAAAAATATTTCGTGTTCCAACATACAATAGCTGCATCCATCTGACCCATATTTAATAAAGCCATATTCCGTGCCCAAAGCACTTCACTATAATCTTGTTTGATGAAATCTTCTGCAGCAATTGCATTCCAGTGCCCTGTTGGTGTGTACGTGCCAGCACCATCAGCCCAAAACTGTACAATTCTTTCCTGCTCTCTTGTTGGATTTTTTATTTGAACATAAGCAGCTTTATTTTGTTCTTCAAACTCACCACTTTTTGTGGAGTAAGGATAACCGGGACGAATTTTTGTTACCGTTATTGAATCAAATAAAAATGGCAACACATTACCATATAATGGCAGCATCGGCGGACGCTTTGGTGTTTCTAAACTAAACCATGGTGTTTCGCCGCGGGCTGTTGTGTTTGTTACAAACGCGCTCCATATATCAGGATTACCGCCAGCAGTACCCGCATGGTCTGTCTTTGCACGCGCAGTAAACAGCGCAGCAATTTGTCTTCCCAATGCTTCACCTGCATTTATATCAGTACGTGTTGCGGTGCCACTTTGTATGGCTGCTAATTCTTCGTCTTCTACTTTCTGCTGAATGTTTGCTACTTCAGTAGGAAACATCAGTTTAGTTATTTCAGAAGTTACACCTGCAAGCACAGCAGCTTCTGATGGATAAGAAGGCAAATCATTTTTTCCATTCATTGCATTAACACTTGCATCAACTGTGTATGGTGCTGGCTGATTATATAGTTTTTTATAGTACCAGCATGCAACAAGTGCATCATACTGTGCAGCGCTTATATAAGCAAATGCTCTTGCAGCAAATGGCGGATTTGAAAACGGGAATTGCGGATAGTTAAATGGATTTACAGAATTTGGAGCAGGGTATGTTCCATCTTCATTTTGATAAGGAGGAAGATTATGTTTTGCCACCATCTCACGAATAATTTCATTCCATCTTAAAACACCGCCGGCACCCCAATAACGAATATTATTTATTGCATCATCGCTTAAATTTTCCTGGTAGCCTTTAATTTCATTCAGGTCTCCAATATATGCAGGTGTATTAGTTGCAGGTGGTGCAGCTACTGCAATTGCATCGGGACTCGCAAGCAAAACTGTTTTCCATGATCCTGCATTCAAATCTTGTGAAGCAGGATTAAGTGCAGGCAAATTATCTGTTCTTCCATGTACTTCTTTATTACATGAAAAATAAATTACAGAACTAAGTGCAGCAAATATTGAAAGTGATATTATTTTTTTCATTTTATTTTTTATTAGCTGGGTTAATTATAAGCGGCACAGTTTACAGGTATGCGGCGTAGTAATTTTTTTATGTGATAACGGAAAAATGTAAAACACTGAAGCATTATATTCTGTTGCCTGACCAACATTCCTGCCTTTAAGCACATAACTGCCGCCGGCTTCCAGCGATAAGGCAGGCAATTTTTTAGGTACATATTTTATATGCACACCGCCAATGCTTGCATTCATGCGGTTGCTTGGAAAAGGCATATCGTTTCTGCGAATGTCAAAACCACCCAACGTTCTGTTTTGTTCAAAAAATACTTCTGTTATCCAACGAAAGCTTCTAAAGCCTGTTCTCGCATTAAATTCAGCCATGTCAGGCATATCAACCTTATTGGTTATATGCATCTCTGTAGTGTAATAAGAGGTACGGTCAATTTTAATATTACTTCTGTACTGGTACGTTCCCGACGCAGTTACAAAAAATCCGCGGTGCTGATAATCTAACATTAATCTTCCTGAAAGATTTCTGCTATGCAAACCCAATGTAAGTGGTAAATAATCTGCCTGGTAATTAGTGAGTGGCGCAGAATATCCTGCCAAACCATAAATAGAAAAAACAGAATTCTTACCTAATTTTTTTTCTAGGGGCATCCATTTAAGCCATAAAGAAAGGTCTTGTATGCCGCGTGAATTATGCAGTGTTCCTGCAGATGCTTTTGTGCTGATGTAAGGAGCGCCAAACAAAAAGTTTAACCTGTCTGTAATTCCGTAAACGCCCATGATACTATACATGTTTGTTGATACCGTACCAAGATTTTGATTGTTTCTTTTCAGGGTTCCTTCCCAATAATTTTTCCAACTGCTGTGACTGTACATTGGACCTACGCAAAGGTTATGTTGTCCCATCATAATCGCGTCAATATCTGTTTGTGCATGTGCAGCTAACTGAAATAAAACAAGTACTAACAACGTAAATACATTACGCTTAATAATTGGTTGCATGTGTAATAATAAACTGAGTGATGAATAATTAATAATGAGTAATAAGTAATAAATAATTAATAGATGCACTTTATAGCAGCATCAGAATTCAGCATGAGTATGCTTATGCTAATAAGTGAATAACTAAGCCTTAGGAGGTTGCTCGGGGATAAGAGTGTCGCCGCTTTGAAGATGCGCGAAATAATTATCTGTGTAAGTGTTTACAATACTATTTACAGCAAAAGCACTTGCAGCATTTTCTGTTTTAATATAATCGCTGATAGAAAATTTTACTGCATGATTATTTTCGCCGGAATTTTTAGAGGTATTATTCTGCAGGTCGTTTTGCGTTTTAAAAAAATCGTTTTTTGCCGTTTGCAAATTCATTTTCTTTTCATCAGGCAAACACATTAATATCAACTCGCCATTAAAAACTTTTTCTTTTACGTAATGATAAATTTTTCCATTTAATGTTACCTCGCCATCTGTTCTTTTAAAATCATTCCAGTTTGTAAGATACGGAATTGAAAGCGGCACTTTAACTGTAATTAAATTAGATTCATCATAATCAGACTTATCAATCTTTGAAATCAATTGTTTATTTGCTTTCTGCTGCAATGCATCAAACAAAAACCTGTAACCTATAAAATTGAACAGGAGAAGAATGAGTAACGATATGGCTGCTATTTTTTTCAAACTAAGTAGTCGGGGGCAATATTAACTAATTATTTTAAGACAGAAAAACTTTATGCAGTGTTGCATGGATTTGTTTACTTTAATTATCAAACAAACACAAGCATGAAACACTACGATGCAATTGTAATTGGCTCGGGACAAGGAGGAACGCCGCTGGCAAAAAAACTTGCAGAGAAAGGCTTGAGTACAGCAATTATTGAAAGAAGATATATCGGCGGCACTTGTATTAATGATGGTTGCACGCCCACAAAAACAATGGTAGCTTCTGCACGCATGCTGCATCTTGCAAAACACAGAAACGAAGTTGGCGTTAATATAAAAGAAGTGGCGATTGATTTTACTGCCGTCATCAATCGCAAAAACAAAATAGTTGAACAATTTAGAAATGGCGGTTTGAATGGCTTATTAAAAACAGATAATCTCGATGTGATTTTTGGTGAAGCATCATTTATAAATAATAAAGAATTAAAAATTAAACAGCTTGACGGAAAAGAACAGCAATTATCTGCAGATAAAATTTTTATTAATACTGGCGGAAGACCAACAATTCCAAACATTGAAGGGTTAGATAAAACTCCATATCTCAATTCAACTACAATAATGGAGTTAAAAGAATTGCCCGAACATATTATAATTGTTGGTGGCAGTTATGTAGCGCTTGAATTCGGGCAGATGTTTCGTCGCTTCGGAAGTAAAATAACTGTGCTCGAACATTCGCCGCATTTTCTTTCAAGAGAAGATGAAGATATTGCCAACGTTATAAAAAAGTTTTTGGAAGATGAAGGCATTGAAATTTATACAAGCTGCAACACAAAAAAAGTTTCATCAACCAACAATAAAATAACTGTTACTGTAAATATTAATAATGAAGAAAAAGAGTTGATTGGTTCACATATTTTGATTGCAGCAGGAAGAACGCCGAATACAGATGCTTTGCAGTTATCAAATACCGGTATTAAAACTGAAGAACGCGGGCACATCATCGTGAATGAAAAACTGGAAACAAATGTTGATGGTGTTTATGCATTGGGCGATGTAAAAGGCGGACCAGAATTCACACATATTTCTTACAACGACTATCTTATTATTTATCATAATCTTTTTAATAATGCAAATGAATCAACAAAAAAGAGGTTGGTTCCTTACACGATGTTTACAGATCCGCAATTAGGCAGAATCGGTTTGAATGAAGATGAGGCAAAGAAAAAAAATATAAATTTTAAAGTTGCAAAATTACCGATGAATTATGTGGCGCGGGCAATTGAAACAAACGAAACAACAGGTTTAATGAAAGCCATTGTTGATGCGGATTCAAAACAAATTTTAGGTGCTGCTGTTGTCGGTGAACAAGGTGGTGAAATGATGAGCATGCTTGAAATTGCAATGATGGGAAATCTAACTCATGATGTGTTGCGTAATGCTGTATTTGCACATCCTTTATATGCCGAAGCTCTGAATAATTTATTTATGCAACTGGATGAAGACAAATAATTAAAGAATGTTTACTCGTATTACTTTGGCCAAAGCCTGAACTATAGTTCCCCTTTAACCCAAGACTTAAATCTTGGGTTAAGAAGCAAAAACATAACTGGCTTTAGCCAAAGTTTATCCAATTATTTTTGATGTAATAATGATTGAAGCAAAAAACCTTACTAAAAAATTTAAACAACAAGTTGCGGTTGATAATATTTCATTTCATGTAAATGAAGGAGAAAATTTTGTTTTGCTCGGTACGAGCGGATGTGGCAAGACCACAACACTGAAAATGATTAATCGTTTGATTGAACCAACAGATGGCGAAATTTCAATCAACCAAAAAAATATAAAAAATGAAGATGCAGAAGTTTTAAGAAGGAGTATTGGTTATGCATTGCAGAACACCGGTCTGTTTCCACATTATACCGTTGCAGAAAATATTGCGATTGTGCCCAATCTTTTTAAAAGGAATAAAGAAAAGATTAAAGCACGTGTTGAAGAATTGATGAGCAAGCTGCATCTTTCGAAAAATTATTACAATGCTTATCCAAAGGAATTAAGCGGTGGTCAGCAGCAACGCGTTGGTTTGGCAAGAGCACTCGCAGCCGATGCTGCAATATTATTAATGGACGAACCTTTTGGTGCGCTTGACCCAATAACAAGAACGCATGTGCGCAACGATTTTAAAAACCTTGAAGAATTTCA
>JAICKT010000171.1 GCA_025927795.1 Parafilimonas sp.
CAGTTCCGCATAAAGAAGCATATATAAAAGCATCAAAAGATGTTTTAGATATACAGGTTGAAACAATCAAGCAAACAAATCCAAATATTTCGCAGGAAGAAATTCGCCACATAACTTATACAAAAGGTGCGGTGAGCGTTATCATTTATCATCAATGTTTAAACGAAGCCGCCAATGCGCAAATGCGGGAAGTTTTGTTTTTGATTGGAAGCTTGTATCAATTAGGCAATGATATTTTTGATTTGTATAAAGATGTGCGTGATAATATTTATACGCTGATAAATACTTGTGATGATTTTGTTCAGTTTAAAAAAGATTTTATTGAACGCATCAAATTTCAAAACGAAAAAATTTATGCATTGCCTTATGCAAAAAAAGACAAAGAAGATTTTTGTATCGTAATGAATACAATTAATGCAAGAAGTTTAGTGGCAATTGACCAGTTCATCAACACACAAAAAAAATATGGAAGTAAGGTTGATTGGTGGAAACTCGAAAGAAAAGAAATGATTGTTGATATGGAAAAGAAAAGAAACATTTTAAAGTGGTTGAAATATGTTTTTAAACTCCCAGCTATACAGTAATTTTTGACGTTTGATTTCAATTGTACTGTTTGAACGTCATGTCGAGGTAACGAGACATCTCTGCAATTTTTTGAGGTTAAAATAACTTAAGAGATTTCTCCTATCGTCGAAATGACGCTCTGATAACATTTATATAAACTGACTTGATAATTCAGCAATGAAGCGAAATTTGTTTTTGATACTTTTATTGTTTTTTTCTTCTCAATCTTTTTGTCAAAAAAATGATTCACTCATTCATGCTTTATTATTGAATATTGAATCAATGCAGGTAAAACAGGATGGAGAATTTTATGCAGGTGAGTTTCCATCTTTCCGTGAATGTGGTGGCGCTCCGCACAACTATCAGCCGGATAATAATATTTTTTATACTGCAGTGGCTGCATTTACATTGAGAAACATGTTGCCTTATCTAAATGCAGATGATAAGGTAATCGCTGAAAAAATTATTGCCAACATTCAAAAAATTTACCCGCTGTTTCGCAATAAACATGGTTATCCTTATTATGGTTTTTGGGCAACGAACGACCCGATTATGCCGCATACTTATTTCTATAAATATTTAAAACAAATTTTTGGGCAGGGTGAAGATGCAGATGATACGGTTATTATTTTAATGACGAATAAAAATAATGATGATGATAATCTTGTTTTAAAACAACGATTGCAAGCAGTTGCCAATTTATCAAAACAGAAAATTATTTCAACCTATAAAAAGTATCAACACATTCCGGCATATAGTACCTATCTCGGAAGCCGCACCGTACCCGATTTTGACTTCGCCGTTCAATGCAATATTTTATATTTTGTTTTAGATAAAAAGTTGCATTTTGTAAAACAGGATAGCGCAACACTGCATATCATTACAGAAATGGTTCGCAATCGTGAATACATGAAAACGCCTGTTTATATTTCGCCTTATTATGTGCGTTCATCTATTTTAATTTATCATGTTGTGCGATTAATGAGCGCATTTCATATTCCTGAATTGGAAGTTTATAAGCAGCAATTAATTGATGATGCGCAAAAAGAATTTGCATCAAGCACAAATGTGATGGATAAAATTTTATTAAGCACATCGTTAATGCGACTTGGCGCAAAACCAGAACTGCCGCCGTTTACATCTATCAATGGATTTGAAAATTCAAACCAAAAACAATTTGTTTTTTTCCAGGCGAGAGCTGCGTACTCATACCCAACTCCGCTTAAACAAATGATGCTGCATTTTAGTTACATCAATTATTATTTTTATTGCCCTGCGTACTATAAAATTTTATGGCTGGAGAATTTGGTGTGGCAAACGCACACAAATAATTAATCTATTTTTTTTCCACCCAGCCACAACAACGCATTTATAATAAGCGTATCCTGCTCCGGGCTTTGAAATGTTGAGGAGAGCTGACGATTCGTTCCGCCATCATAATCCATATCATTATGACCCATGTTCATGTACACCATTTTGTATTTTGTATTCGTCCAAACAACCGGGTAATATCCGCTGTGCCATATCTCACTTTGCTTCGGTCCGTTGCCTAATGGAAAACTGCTTGAATCAATTGATAAAAGAATTTTTATATCAGGATTTTGCCGTAAATCTTTTTCCCAACGATACCATTCATTCGGCGCAGATTTAAATGTCTCCGGTAAATTTTTAGTAACAGGCGATGTTTTATCTTCTGCTCTTAATATCGCTGAAGTTGGATGCCATGTATTGCTCACATATTGTCCTGCACCGATAAATTCATTATGATACCAATCCCAGTTTTGCGGATACTTAGAAGGCGTTAATGCAAACGCTGAAAAATGAAAGCCTAACCATGCGCCACCATGCTTCATATATTTTTCAAAAGCGATTCTTTGCAATGAATCATCCGGTCGTGTATCTAAAAAAATCACAACATTATAATTCGAAAGAAAAGAATCATTCATATTATTCCAATCATTTGTGGAATCATAAGTGAAATGATATTGTGCACCCATTTTTGGAAACCATTTGTTCGCTTCATGCACAAAACTGATATGTGTTAAATCATCTTTGGCGGTATAAAAAGCAATTACTTTAAATGGTTTTGTTTGCGCATTTACATCACTGCATAAAAAAACAAAAACTATCAGGCTGCTGATAGTTTTTAAAATGTGTTTAAAAATCCGCATTTATTTTTTTGCGGTAAATCTAATTCAGTAATTCTTTAATTGACTTATATAAATTTTCTTTTGTAAAAGGTTTTTCCAAAAATTTGTCTGCGCCATTATCGAGCGCTAAATCTTTGGCAGCACCGGCGTAGCCCGATATCATTACAATCTTTACATCAGGGTGGTTTTGTTTGATGAAGCTAATAAAATCCACACCCATTCCATCCGGTAATTTATTATCAAGAATAACAACAGAAGGTTTTTCTGCACCCAAATATTCTTTTGCAGCCGCAAGACTTTTCACATGGTCAAGCTCCATTTCTTTACCGGTAAGCATAATATTTAGTATTAAACACATATCGCCTTCATCCTCCACAATCAATACTTTTTTTGCATCAGTTTTCTGTACGGTAGTCTGTAACATAAATTTGGTTTTTAAGATTCTTGCAATTCGTTTGCCAAATATTTGCGTAATTACGCACACAAAGTATTCAATTATCAAATTGTTTATTTTCACTCAATAAAATTTAACACAAACCAATCTGCATGGGTAATTCATTATTTCGTACAAAAAATATTGATAAAATTTTGCGTGATGCTGAAACTATGGCGGAAGACCCGCATGCAGGCGCTGGTCTTAAGCGTGTGCTTACTTTGCGCGATTTAACTTTTTTTGGAATTGCTGCAATCATTGGTGCAGGCAGTTTTAGTAGCCTGGGGCAAGCTTGTTATAATGGTGGTCCCGGTGTGGTTATTCTTTTTATAATCTGTGCAGTTGCCTGTGGTTTTACAGCGCTATGTTATTCTGAATTTGCAAGCCGCATTCCTGTTGCGGGCAGTGCATATACTTATGCTTATGCATCTTTCGGGGAATTGTTTGCGTGGATAATCGGCTGGGCACTTATCATGGAATATTCTATCGGCAATATTTATGTTGCATTTTCATGGAGCGATTATTTTACTTTGTTTATGAGCCGCATTGGCATTCATATTCCTGATTATTTAACATGCAGTTACATGGAAGCGCATGGCGCTGTTGTTGAGAATGCAAACGCTGTTGCATCAACCCTTACATCATCAACACAAGAATTAATTAACGCATGGAATCATGCGCCGGTGATTGGCGGCTTAAGAATTATTTTCGATATGCCTGCACTGATAATTTGTGTGTTGATAACATCACTTGTGTATGTTGGCGTAAAAGAATCGAGAAACTTCAGCAACATTATGGTGATTCTAAAATTGTGCATTATTGTGTTGGTAATTGCTGTTGGGGCTTACTATGTTAATCCTGAAAACTGGACACCGTTAAACAGTGCTGGTGTGCGTTCATTTATGCCGAATGGATTTAGTGGTGTGATGCGTGCGGTGAGTGGTGTGTTCTTCGCATATATTGGCTTTGATGCAATAAGTGTAATGGCAGAAGAAAGTAAAAATCCGCAACGCGATTTGCCGCGCAGCATGATTCTTTCTTTAGTGATCTGTACTGTAATTTATATTTTGCTTACGCTTGTTTTAACCGGCGTTGTGAGCTATGAAAAATTTAATAACGTTGGCGACCCGCTTGCAAAAATTTTCCAGGAAAGCGGCAATGGATGGATGCAATTTTTAGTTTCAATGGCGGCAGTAATTGCAATGACGAGCGTGTTACTTGTTTTTCAAATGGGGCAACCAAGAATTTGGATGAGTATGAGCCGCGATGGTTTATTGCCTTCACGTTTTGAAAAAATCCATCCGAAATATCAAACACCATCTTTTGCAACAATTGTTACAGGTTTGGTTGTTGGCATTCCGCTTTTATTTACCGATAAAGTTTTTGTGCTTGATTTTACCAGCATTGCAACATTGTTTGCATTTGTGTTGGTTTGCGGCGGTGTATTGCTCATTCCGCGCAAAGAAAAAGTTTCGGGCAGATTTTCGATTCCGTATATCAATGGAAAAATTATTTTTCCTGCAATTGTTGCTGTTGCCTTAATAATACTTCAACTGGCAAACAAAAATTATATCAGCAACTTGTTTCAAATAACAGAAGACAATGCTTCATTAAATGTTTCAACCATTATTTTTTGGATTGTACTCATATTGCTTGCAATTATTTCATTGTTTAAAAACTGGTCGCTTATTCCGTTATTAGGTTTATCAAGTTGTTTGTATTTATTAACCGGAATGACCGGTGAAAACTGGGCATGGTTTGCATCATGGCTTGCAATTGGGTTGATTATTTATTTTATGTACGGATACAGAAAGAGCAAATTGAATGCTGCCTCCGTTTAATTTATTAGCTATAAAATATTGCACAAAAAAAACTGCTGTAACCAGCAGTTTTAAATTGATTATGAAGTTTTTTTTATTCTGCAATTTCCGTATTGTAAACCCGTATATTTTCTACAGATGAATTCATTAAGGAAGTGCCCACATTGCGTAAAATGACTTTTGCTTTCTCCACAGAAACAGCATCTGCCAGCATAATTAGCAGTGCGCCATAGTAAGCATGTTCACGCGGCGGTAATGGTTGGGGATTCAGCATTACTTCTTCTCCAAAATTTAAAAATTCAAATTGATAATGCGGGCCAAAGCGATGCGGATACGGCGTGCCACACCAATCATCATCATCATAGCTCATAGATTGAGCGCCGTTTTCAAATAAACTTCTTCCCACCCATTGTAATTCCTGTACAATATTTAAATCGTTTACTTTTTTTGCAATTGATTTAATTATCATAGAAGCCATAACATTACGCGTGCCTTCTGAAAGTACAGGACCTTGCGGATGAATCGCATCATAAATCGCAGGGTTTAATCTTGCTGCATATTCAAGGAAGGATGTAATAGATGTTAAATTCATAGTTGATAATTTTTAAAAAATTAAAATGTTTTATTGCATTTTATAGCAATCGTTTTATTAAAAAAATTAGACGTATTAATTACTTTACAGGCAAACATTTTAGGAAAAATTAGCGATGCAAAAAATTAGTTGTGTTAGCAGCTTAAAATATTAATAGAATTAAAGATGATTTTATGAAATAGTATTTACCGGGCTTAACCTAAAGAGAGTTTAGCTGAATAAATATTCACTTATTCAAACATCCCATACTAAAAATAGATTCCTCTGTAATTTTAAAGTTGCTTCTTATTCATCATTTGTCCACTCATCTTATAAACACAGAACCTCACCTGTAAAACAGTTTTCGCAAAAGCTTTGTTGAAATAAAAAGGGCACAAAAGATTAGACAAACATTTTCAAAAACCTATATATTTATAAGCTAAAATTTTGCTTTATGAAAAAGAAACTACTTCTCATTATTTGGGTTATACTTGTTACAATGTTATTAAAACAAAACTTGAATGCTCAAAGCTGGAACCTTATCGGTAATGCCGGCACAACTCCATCCACAAATTTTATCGGCACCACTGATGCGAAAGCATTTGTTATTCGTACAAAAAACATTGAACGTATTAAGGTAAATACAAATGGAGATATAATAGTTGGTACAGGTGGCGGCGTTACACCAATAGCTTTGCTTGATTTGCGCAACAGCAAGGATATAAACTCCATATATCTTACAAATAGTTCAACTAACAGCAACCAATACGGCATTCGCAGCGTAGTTAACGGAACAAATGCCAGCGCCTTTAGAACAGCCGGCGCATTTACAGCATCAGGTGCCGGCAGTAATAATACAGGTTTAACTGTTAGCGCTTCTGCTGGTAACGTAACTTATGGCGGCAACTTTAATGCTACAGATGCAGCTACATCCAATATCGCTGTTTGGGGTTATACAGGCGGGCCCAGCGGCAGTAGAAATTATGCAGTGTATGGGTCAATTGCAAGCTTTAGCGCAGGCAATGATTATGCAGGTTATTTCAATGGACGCACTTATGCTAATAGTTTGCTGGTAGGGTCAGATGCTGCTGTATCATCCTCAGGCATTGAAGTACACACATCGCTTTCTAGTGGTTTATATATATTTTCTTCAAATTCAGCCGGCAATGGTATCATCTCGAGTTATACTGGCAGCCCTACAAATTATTATGCGATTTGGGGAGTTTCACCAGCATCTGGTTCAAACTATGCGGGTTATTTTTCCGGCAATGTGCATGTTACCGGAACGCTCTCAAACTTTTCTGATGAAAGATTAAAAGAAAATATTAATCCCTTGCAAAGCGTAACCGACAAGATTATGCAAATAAGCGTGAATACTTATAACTATAAAAAAATGTATAGTAATCTTAATCTTCCTCAGCAAAAACAATATGGTTTTCTTGCGCAGAATTTGCAAAAAATATTTCCTGACTTAGTACAAACTGTAGTTGATAAATCGAAAGGAGAAAATGTTTTATCTGAATATAAAGCTGTGAATTATATAGGAATGATCCCCATTCTCACAAAGGCATTGCAGGAAGAGCATGCAGCACGCATTCAAACAGAACAAGAGCTTAATGATTTGAAACAGCGTTTACGTGATGTTGAAACACTGCTTTCACAAAATTCATCTTTAACGCAATCAGCAACTCAAAAAAATTTAAATATTGCCGCTATTGCGCGGCTTGACCAAAATGTACCAAATCCATTTAATCAAAAAGCAACCATAAGTTGCTTCGTGCCTTCAAACACAAACAAGGCAATGGTTGTAATTTATTCAGCCAATGGAAACACAGTAAAAACATTTAATAATCTTAGTGCCGGCACCAACCAATTAAGTATAAATGCAAATACTTTAACGGGTGGTGTGTATACATATGTTTTATTAATTGATGGTAAGCAGGCCGATAGCAGGCAAATGATAATTACCAGGTAAACATATTTTATGCTAAAGGTTTTCATGGTATGCATGGCGTATACCATGAAGATGTTTTTCAACCTTAATAAGATACGTTCATGTTAGGTTGAGACGATTTATTTCTTAGATAGAAACAGGCTGCTTGTTACCTGTTTCGAAAAAAAATCGTCTATGTAGTGTTAATAAAATATTTTATTATTTTTTATTGCCACATGAGTGCATTTTACGTATGTTTATCTATGGTGAAAATTTCGCCATAAAAATCCGTGCGTACTGTTTATTAATCCTGATACTTATGAGATACCATGACTAACAATCAGGATCAATCCCTTTCAATTATTTCATTATAAAAAATTCTAAACAATGAAACGACAATTACTTTTTTGTTTTGCATTTCTAACTGTTTATGCTTCTTTAACGGCACAAACACTTGTTACAAACATGAGCTCTGCTAACGGTAGTGTTTATGCTGTTTATAAAAAAGGCAGCAGTTATTACATCGGTGGAGATTTCAACTATGTGGGATTAAATACGGGTTACGGCGCACTCACTTCTGTAACCAAAGATTACCCTAACATGAGTTTTCCGCAATTTAACGGTCAGGTGTATGCACTGATACCGGATGGAAATGGCGGTTGGTATGCCGGTGGATATTTTACTACAGTAGGCGGTGTGTCGAAATCTTATGTGGCTCACATCAAGTCAGACAATACAGTTGATAACTCATTCAATGCAAATTGTAACAGTGTTGTAAAAACTTTATTTAAAGTTGGCAACAGGTTATACATTGGCGGAAGTTTTACAACAGTAAATGGCACAACCCGTTTATATGCAGCCGCAGTAAGTGCTAGTACCGGCGCATTGGTTAATTCATGGAATCCCTCGCCAAATTCTACTGTTAATACAATAACTGCAGTTTTTGGAACGGATACTACAATTTGGCTTGGTGGTTATTTTACAACTATTAATTCATCAAATTTAATAAGACCTTATCTCGCAAAAGTCAATACTACAAATGGAAATTTTATATCAGGTTCAGTAAGCGCGGATAATGTGGTGAATAAAATAACCACACACAAAGATTCAGTATTTGTTGGCGGTGACTTTTCAAGGTTGGGTTTGAAAACCGATTTTCTTTCGACAATTAATGAGGGTGGCAAAACCTCAGACCAAAGTATGCCAAATGCAAATAATCAAATAAGATGCATTATTGCTGATGGCAGCGGCGGCTGGTATGTTGGTGGATATTTTACGCAAATTGGTGGTGTAAATAAAAGTTATATTGCCCATATTAAATCTGATAAAACAGTTGACGCAAATTTCACAGCAAATTGTAATTCTTATGTATATTCAATTGTGAAGGATGGCACCAAACTTTATCTTGGAGGAGCATTTACTACTGTGAACAGTACGCCAAGGAATTATCTTGCAGAAGTAAATGCCAGTACAGGTGCGATTGTTACAACGTGGGATCCAAATGCTAATAACCAGGTAAATACACTGGCTTTAAAAGACTCAGTAATAATTGCCGGGGGATATTTTACTTTAGTTAAAGGTCAAAATGCTTATAGGTTAGCTGTTATCAAAAAAACAGATGGAACAGTTCTCGGCGGATTTCCGGGATACGATAATGTGGTGCAGAAAATTTCAGTTAAAAACGATTCAGTTATAAC
>JAICKT010000429.1 GCA_025927795.1 Parafilimonas sp.
ATTCTATGATTCTTTTTAAAATCTTTCAGATAACAGTTCTAGCCTCTCTCCTTTGGAGAAGGGTTGATGAAGTCTTATTATTTCCCCGCATTATTTAATTTATCCAGCCAATAAGCGGCAGTAAAATCGCCTTCCAAAGTTGCCTCGGTTAAAAGCTGTGCGCCTTTATAAATATTTTTTGAAAAGGAACACCGAACAAAATAATTATGTTCTTTCATCAAATCATCATTATCGGCAAACGCATATAAAAAACCCAGTGCAGTTTTTGCAGGAAGATAATCTTTATCGCTGGCTAATTTTAATAAATTAAAAGCCTGGCTGCAATTAATATTTGTATTCTTATTTTGCAATGCAAGATTTGCGTATTGAAACATTGCCTGCGGAATATTCTGCTGCGATAACTGCGCATAAATTGTCAACGCTTCATCTTTTTTATTTTCTGCCAGTAAAGTTTTAGCGTTTTGCAATTGGTTGTTGATGTCAGCCTGTTCTTGTGCTGTTAATGCGTTAATCGTATCAGCAATAATTTTTGTAGTATGTTGATTGGCAGCAATATTTTTCTTTGCTGAAAAATTCATAACTGCGTAAGCAAAAATTCCCGCCACAAAAATTCCGAGCAAAATCCAAAAGAGTGTTATAGCAACAGAAAGCTTTTTTTTTGGTTTAACTATGGTATTGTTTTCAGTATTTCCATCTGCAAAAACAGTTTGTATATTTCTTTTATTAAATTTTTTAAACTGTGATAATTTATTTTGCAAATCGCGATTCTGTTGCAGCAATCTTTGATTTTCTTCCTGCAACAATTTTATTTGCTCAGGGCTTGCTTTTTTTGCTGCGGTCCACAAACTATTACGCGAAATAAATTCATGCAGAGCCATGCCGCTCGCAAAACGGGATTCGGGTTTTTTTTCAAGACACCTGTAAATCATGGTAAACATCCATTCCGGAATTTGCATTTCGGTTTCTTTCTCCTCATCGCTCCATGTTGCAGGCAATGCTTTACCTCTTAATGTAAAAATATTTGGTGGCGGCGTTTCCATGTGCGCCAGCATCACTTCATTACGTGAAGTTTCTCCTTTATCACTTAAAGGAAAAGGAACAGTACCTGCAAGTAATTCAAACAGCACCACACCAAAACTATATACGTCAGTTTCAAAATACATTCTGCCTTCATTTTGTTCCGGCGCCATAAATTCAATTGCACCTGCATGCCGCAAACTGGTGCGCCTTTCTTCATCACTCATAATCGCCAAACCAAAATCAAGCAAAACATAATTGCCCGTATTTACATTAAACTTTACGTTATTACTTTTTATATCGCCATGCTTAACGTTTACTTTATGGCAATGTGCCAATGCGCTCGACAACTGCTCTGCAACTTTTAATACTTCTTTTATTTTAAAGATAGATGCATGCGGTGGTTTTAATAATTCTTCCAGATCCGGACCTTCAATAAACTCCATTTCAATGAATGGAAAATTGCCGGTTTCTGTTATACCTGAGTTGAGAATTTTTACAACATTAGGGCTATGTTCTTCATTTACTTTTTTTAATTTCTCAACTTCATTTTGAAAGCGTGTAAAATTTTTATCTTCGGCTGATTCACTGTAAATCGGTGTGGGCATTAATTTAATTGCAGTAATAATTTCACCAACACGCCTGCCTTTATACACTGAACCCTGACCGCCTGTTTTCAAGGCGCCCATGTTTTCTAAACCTGACGTTATCGTAAAAATTTTACTCATTCAAATTCTTATAGGTTTCCTTTCAATTTTACTTTTATGAACGTCATGTCAAGGAACGAGACATCTCATAAAATTAAAGTTGTTCATAATAAAGAGATTTCTCCTTCGTCGAAATGACAAGCAGCATTATAATACTTATATAGCTTAATATCACAATCATTTATCATTCTGCATAATTAAATTCCAGCAACGCAGATTCACCCAAAATTATCTGATCGCCATTTAATAAATGATGACCGATTTCTGTTGTGAGTAATCTTTTTTCTTCACCGTTTTTGCTCTTCACTTTTATTTTATTTGATGGGGGCACTCCACCTTCATCTGCATATAATAAAAAAGCTGAAACATCTTCATCCCATTCAATATGTGCATGTTGCCGGCTGATTGATTTATTGCTTTTATTATTGCTGCTATCAGGAAATGCAATTGTATTCTCACGATAAAAACCATCCGCAGTATTTACTTTATGCTCCCTGCCGATATTTATCCTGTCATCCTTTGAGTTAATTTGATATAATTCTTTTTCAGCTTCGCCATGCAAAACTTTTATAACTGCTACTTTCTCTTTATGTATTGCTTTTCGTGTTTGCGTTGAAATAAATAGTGCAACATCTATATTGTTTGCCTTAATTGTTTCTGCCGGCGGATTTTCATCAAACAAAATTTCAAGCGTCCAGTCATGCGGCAAATTAATATCAAAATCATCTGCTATTTTTTGTACTTCTTGCTCTTTAAACCGGGCAGGTTCATTTACAAACAAAGCTGATTCGTATAAATATTTATCAACCCCATTACAGGTAACATACAGTTGCATACCACGAATATTTGCACCTTCGCCGCCTTCAGCTTTTTTCAACTGATCTTTTATAAAATCAAGAATGTAACTGCGTATCTGCTTTACATCTTTCGGCTTTTGTTGTTTTAAAAAATCAAGCATTTTATTTTAAATTTTATTATTTAAAGTTTAGCTAAGCCCAAAGAGCTGTCATTATTATAATAAGATATAGCTTATTCTTATAAATCCTGAAGGGATGATATCACTCCTTCGGAGTTTAATTGCAACTTTAAATGATTCTATAATCATATCATCCCTTCGGGATTAAATGCGTTTATAAAAATCAACTATTCTTTTATAATCTCACGCCTCAAACTTTATTCTGTTCCATCATTATTATTCATCGAACCATTTTTCAAATTCATCATATTTTGTTCAATTACTTTTTGAATATTCTTTTTCTCATCAAAACTTTTTATATAACCCATCTGCAATAATATGGGCACAATATATTTACCCGCGGTAGCTACTGCAAAACTTGAGCCTTTACAATTTTCAATTCTTATACAGGTTACAATATGACCAACGCCTTTCGCTTTCGGTGCAAAGAAAACATACCAGCCATCGTTAATTCTTTCATTCTTTAAAATGCGTTCCGGCGTTCCTGTTTTTCCTGCAACTGCAATTCCTAATTTAGAAACTTTAGGAGCACTTTGTTCAATCATGTATTTGGTCATCAGTTTTGCATAAGCAGAATCGTTTGCAATAGCAACACCTTTATTTATAGGTACAGGTTTTCCGTTTACAGTTTCAACAAAACGGTTTGGAATCATTGTTCCATTATTAGCTATCCCTGATGCGACACGCGCCACTGCAGCCGGTGTTGCGATGAGTTCACCTTGCCCCCACGCCATGCCCGAAACGCCTGTACCACGGGTGCGCTTTATGTTGTTTGGATCGTAATGCTTTACACTTTTAAATTCAGTTTTGCGCCATATGTCTCTCCATTCATTTTGTTGTTGAATATTGTTTGGATCATAATCATAATAATATCCGCCAACGCCATGCAAAAACATTCCAGACTGCAAATACAATGTTCCCATTTGCTCCTGTAACTGTTCTTCGTTTGCC
>JAICKT010000630.1 GCA_025927795.1 Parafilimonas sp.
AGTATGTATCGACAGAAATATATGCTTCCGGAAAATTTTTATTAATGGCTTCAATAACAGGAATTACTCTTTCCATTTCTTCTTCGGCCGAAATGCGTGTGCTGCGGGGTCGTGTACTTTGTCCGCCTGCGTCAAGAATAGTTGCGCCTTCTGCAAGCATTTTTTCTGCTTGTTGTAAAGCTTCATCAATGTTTTGCGTTTTGCTTGCGGCATAAAATGAATCGGGCGTAACATTAATAATACCCATTACAATGGGTTTTTCAATTACAAGTAACCTGCTATTGCAATTGAGTGTAAACATTGGTTTGTTTAGTTATTTTTGACGCGTTGCAAATGTAGCGAATGGTCAATGGTGAATGATTAATCGTAAAATAATTGAAACATCAGCATAAAAAATGAATACAGAAAAACAATTTGATGCGGTAATAGAACATTGTAAAAATATCTTCGTTAAAAAAACAATTGATTATGGTACTGCATGGCGCGTGCTGCGCACTATTTCTGTGGTTGACCAGATATTTATTAAAGCATTGCGCATTAGAAATATTCAAAATTTACAACAGCAAAAAATTGATGATGATGTGCAAAGCGAATTTGCTGGTATAATTAATTATGCTTTGATTGGGTTAATTCAATTTCAAATAAATAATGCTATTGTAGAAGATCTTTCAGTTAAAGCTGCGTCAAAATTGTATGATGCTGCTGTTGTTGCAACTAAAGAAACTATGCTGAATAAAAATCATGATTATGGAGAAGCATGGCGTGAAATGAGCCAGGAAAGTTTTGTTGATCTGATTTTGATGAAGCTGTTACGCATTCGCCAGATTTTAAATAATGATGGACGCACGTTAATTAGTGAAGGCATTGATGCAAATTATATTGATATAATAAATTACTCTGTGTTTGCATTGATATTAATTGAAGAAGGAAAGCATAAAGTTTAAGATTTATATGTTTAGGATTGCACGTTACTGCGAGGCACGAAGCAATCTTATTAATTGAAGTGAAGTGAAGTTGAGGTTTTAATGTTTAAGGCTTAAAATGTATGACCACTTATAAAAAAAATACGCTACTTGTTATACGTTGGATTGTTGGCTTGCTTTTTATTTTCAGTGGGTTGATAAAAGCAAATGATCCGCTTGGATTAAGTTATAAAATGCAGGAATTTTTTGAAGCATGGAATTGGCACTCGCTTAATGATTATACGCTTATCCTATCACTTGTTATGAATGTGTTTGAAGTGCTGGCGGGCATTGCAATAATTATTGGCTGGCGCGCAAAATTGTTTACATGGTTGTTGTTATTGCTGATAATATTTTTTGCATTTCTTACAGGCTATGCTCTATTCTCTGGCAAAATAAAAACATGTGGTTGTTTTGGTGATTGCCTGCCAATAACACCGGCGCAATCATTTACAAAAGATCTTATTTTATTTGTTTTGATATTGATTTTGTTCATCAATAAAAAACAGGTTACTTCTTCAGTAAAAGGCTCTGTTGCCATAACATTTTTAGTGTTATGTATTGTGCTTGTAAGCTTTTTACAAGGTTATGTAATGAAACATTTACCATTGCTTGATTGTCTGCCTTACAAAAAAGGAAACAATATTTTAAAAGAAATGCAGCCACCGCTAAATGCAGTACCAGACAGCGTTATAATAGTTTTTAAATATAGAAAGAATGGAAAAATTGTTGAGTATGCAATGAATAATTTGCCTGCTGATCTTGATTCAACTTATGAATTTATTGACC
>JAICKT010000344.1 GCA_025927795.1 Parafilimonas sp.
AAAATGGGCCCCAGTCAATATATTTTGCAATCGTACCTAAATCAAAATCTTTGAACACTTCCGCTTCATCAATAGCAGGTTTTGTTGGCTGATAATTTTCCCAGTCAAATTTTTCTTTTAATGCAACGGCTTCTTTATACTTAATTAAATTTTTCTGCGCATTTTTATTTTTGAACTGAGTCCTAAGACTATCATATTCGGTCGCAACTTGTGAAAGCAAATTTGTTTTTTGTTCTTTATTTAAAAGATTGGTTACAACCGTTACACTGCGTGATGCATCCAGCACATGCACAACACCATTATCATATTGCGGTGCAATTTTTATAGCCGTATGCATACGTGATGTTGTAGCACCGCCAATCAATAAAGGTTGCTGCATATTGCGGCGTTTCATTTCATGAGCCACATGCACCATTTCATCAAGCGATGGCGTGATTAATCCGCTCAAACCAATTATATCTACATTTTCCTTTAATGCAGTTTCGAGAATTTTATCTGCAGGCACCATCACACCCAAATCAATTACATCATAACCATTACAACCCAACACAACACCCACAATATTTTTTCCTATATCATGTACATCACCTTTTACAGTGGCTAACAAAACTTTTGCGACCGCAGTTTTTAAAGCACTGGGGTTATCTAATTTTTCCTGTTCAATAAATGGCGTGAGATAAGCCACACTTTTCTTCATCACCCTTGCGCTTTTTACCACCTGTGGCAAAAACATTTTTCCGCTGCCGAATAAATCGCCTACCACATTCATTCCGTCCATCAACGGACCTTCAATAACATGTAAAGGCTTCGGATATTTTTGCCGCGCTTCTTCTGTATCAATATCAATATAATCTGTAATGCCATTTACCAAAGAATGTTTTAATCTTTCTTCAACTGAAGCGTTACGCCATGCATCATCTTTCTTTTCTGTTTTATCTTTTTTCTTAACTGTTTCGGCAAACACAATTAACTTTTCTGTGGCTTCATTATTATCATTATTTCTGTTGAAAATTACATCTTCACATAATTTTTTTAATTCAGGTTCTATCTCATCATACACCACCAACTGACCGGCATTTACAATGCCCATATCCATTCCTGCTTTTATTGCATAGAATAAAAACACGCTGTGCATGGCTTCGCGTACAGGTTCATTACCGCGAAAAGAAAAAGAAAGATTACTAACCCCGCCACTGATTTTTGTAAGCGGCATTTTTTGTTTAATGCGTTTTGCTGCTTCGATAAAATCTACTGCATAATTATTGTGTTCTTCCAACCCTGTTGCAATAGCAAAAATGTTTGGGTCGAAAATTATATCCTGTGGTTTAAAGCCAACTTTTTCTGTAAGAATTTTATAAGCACGTTCACTAAAGCTTACTCTTTTTTCAAATGTATCTGCCTGCCCGTTTTCATCAAACGCCATCACCACAACAGAAGCGCCGAACATGTTGCATATTTCTGCCTGGTGAATAAATTTTTCTTCACCTTCTTTTAATGAAATAGAATTTACAATGCATTTGCCCTGCACACATTTTAAACCCGCTTCAATAATTTCAAATTTTGATGAATCAATCATTATTGGAATGCGCGCAATATCCGGTTCACTTTGAAGTAAGTTTAAAAATTTAGTCATCGCCGCAACGCCATCCAGCAAAGCATCATCCATATTCACATCTAAAACCTGCGCGCCATTTTCCACTTGGTGCCGTGCAACACTTAATGCTTCTTCATAATTATTCTCACGAATAAGTCGCGCAAATTTTTTTGAACCGGTAACATTTGTGCGTTCACCAATATTTACAAAGTTTGATTCCGGGCGAACAGTTAAAGGTTCGAGGCCGCTGAGTTTTAAATATGGTTTTATGGTAGTTTGGATTTTCATTTTAAGAGGATATTTTTTTATAAACAACTTCTGGCTCCATTAACAATTTCAAATCATTTTTATCAGGCAAATAAACTTTGTATTTACTAGTAAAGATTTGATTACTTCCCTTAGGCAAAGTGTATTTTACTATGCTTTCTTTTTTGTTTTTGCAAAGAATGATACCAATGGTTTTATTTTCGTTTGCATCTTTTACTTCTGCATCAAAATAATTTACATACATCTGCATTTGACCAATATCCTGATGTTTCAATTCTCCTATTTTTAAATCAATCAAAATAAAACAACGAAGAATACGATGATAGAAAACAAGGTCAATATAAAAATGCTCTTCATCAAATGTTATTCTGTATTGCCTTCCCACAAAAAGAAAACCTTTACCAAGCTCATTTAAAAAATCTTCAAGCTTGGTTATAATGGCAGATTCAAAATCATTTTCAGAATATGATTCATGTTCTTCAAGCGAAAGAAATTCCAGGATGTAGGGATCTTTAATAGCATCGCTTGCCGATTTTATAATATGACCTTTTGTGCTTAACTCTTTTACTTTTCTTTTGTTTCTACTATGCACAAGCCGTTCATATAATGCACTATCATATTGCCTTTTTAACTCCCTTACACTCCATTTTTCATTTATAGATTCTATTTCATAAAATTTTCTTTCAGCCTTATTTTCTATACGCAGTAATAAAACATAATGAGACCAGCTTAATTTAAAAACAGGTGTCGAAGATTTCCGAGACACTGTCTCGGATTTTTTATACGTAATATAAAACTTACGCATGTTTTCTAAATTATCAACTGAAAACCCTTTGCCAAATTGTTTTGTAAGTTTTAATGAAAGCGTTTTTAAAGTATTTGCAGCATAAACTGCTCTCGATTTTCCCTGCTGTTCAAATTCCACAATTAATTTTCCTATACTGAAATATGTTTCAACAATGCGTGAATTAATTGTTTGAAGAAGCTGCTGTTTTGATGCTTCAACAAGCGACTTAATATTTTTAAAAAGTGTTTGAGAGGTAATTTTCATTTTTATAAAACTGCTTCTTCAACAGGTAAGAGGCGAGGTTGAAGTGTTTTTACGTGTTGGGCAATTGCTTTTATATGCTCAGGTGTTGTGCCGCAACATCCGCCAACAATATTTACAAAACCTTCTTTCGCCCAATCTTCAATAAAGTGTGCGGTTTCTTCAGGCTGCTCATCATATTCACCCATTGCATTTGGCAAACCTGCATTTGGATATGCAGAAACATAACATGAGGCAAGTTGCGAAAGTTCTTCAATATGCGGACGCATTTCTTTTGCTCCGAGCGCACAATTCAATCCAACGCTTAAAGGTTTTGCATGCATTACAGATGTATAAAATGCTTCAAGTGTTTGACCGCTTAATGTTCTTCCACTGGCATCTGTAATCGTTCCGCTAATCATTATTGGCAATGATTCTTTCTGCGCATCTCTGAAATATTTTTTGATAGCGAAGATGGCAGCCTTTGCATTCAGCGTATCAAAAATGGTTTCAATCAATAACAAATCAACACCACCTTCTACCAAACCTTTTACTTGTTCGTAATAAGCGTCAACAGCATCATCAAAAGTGAGTGCACGATAACCGGGATTATTTACATCCGGTGAAAGCGAAAGTGTTTTATTCATTGGACCGATTGCGCCGGCAACGTATGCAATTGTTCTGTCATCAGCTTTATAACCCGCAAAAAATTCTTCAACAGCTTTGCGTGCAATTCTCGCAGCTTCAAGATTTATTTCGTAAGCAAGCGATTGCATGTTATAATCTGCTAACGAAATTTTTTGTGCGTTGAATGTGTTGGTTTCAATAATATCAGCACCGGCTTCGAGATATTGTTTATGAATTTCTTTAATGATTTGCGGTTGTGTTAAGCAAAGCAAATCATTATTACCTTTTATATCAGAAACCCAATCTTTAAATCGTTCGCCGCGATAATCTGCCTCTGATAATTTATGGCGCTGAATCATAGTGCCCATTGCGCCATCAATAATTAAAATGCGTTGCTGTAAAAGCTCATCTATTTTCATAAAAAGTTTTTAATGCAGAATTTTTATCGCGAAGCAAATCAATCAAAACTTAAAACGTGGAAACTTATTGGAGAAAGTTTGCGTTTATTAGTTCTGAACGGCCGAACAATAAACAAATCCGCCTTTGAAGTGCAAAAGTAAATTAAGAAAACTGTATAAACAAACATTCGCTAATGCGAAATATATCTGTCAACAGGCATACGGTTTTGCAAGCTTCTTCCCAACGTTAATTCATCTGCATACTCCAACTCACCGCCAAATGCAATTCCTCTTGCAATAGTTGTTATGCGGCAATTTAGGTTTTGAATTTTTTTCTGGATATAATAAATGGTTGTATCGCCTTGTATGTTTGGACTGAGTGCAAAAATTAATTCTTCTGTTTGTTCTTTTTGAATGCGCTGAATCAATGACTCTATTTGCAACTGGTCGGGTCCGATGCCATCTAAAGGAGAAATTATACCGCCAAGAATATGATAAGTGCCACTGAATTGTTGCGTGTTCTCAATCGCAATTACATCACGAATATTTTCAACCACACAAATTATTCTTTGATTACGCATTGAGTTTGCACAGATAGAACAGATATCCGCATCACTCACATTAAAGCAACGCTGACAAAATTTTATTTCTTTACGCATGCGCGCAATAATCTCACTGAAGTTTTCTGTTGTGGCTTCATCTTGTTTCAACAAATGCAGCACCATGCGCAATGCTGTCTTCTTTCCGATACCCGGAAGTTTGGCAAATTCGTTCACGGCATTTTCTAAAAGAGAAGAAGAGAATTGCATGTTGTAAAGATAAACCCCAACCCTAAAGGGAACAATAATCACACGAATTTATAAGTTCACATTTACTTCATTATCCCAGTTTTGTTTTATAGTAATTTTTCTTGGAATTGCAATTACAATCTCCGGTTGTTTTTTTAATTCGAAAT
>JAICKT010000390.1 GCA_025927795.1 Parafilimonas sp.
TAAAAGAGCAAGCGGCAAAACTGCTTCAGAAAAAAATATGGCTTGCTAAAAATGATTTTGAAAAACATGTAAGCAAGACAGCGCCTGTAAATCTTATGGGTTTTTCTGTTATAGAAAATGAAAAAATATTAGGTGAAGTGCAAGCGGTAATTGAACAACCACAACAAATTTTATTACAGATAAATGTGCTGCAAAAAGAAGTACTAATTCCTTTACACGAACAAACTTTGAAAAAGATTGATCGCAAAAAAAAACAGGTGCATGTTGTTCTGCCCGAAGGATTACTTGATGTTTATTTAGCCTAATTTCCCTATAGAATTATATAAGTACTGCTATAATTGCTTCGCAGGCTTATAATAATTTCTGAAAATTAACGCCAAAGGAAACCCAATTGTAAAAACTAAAATGCAAAATGCTTTTAATGCATTGCTAAATTTAAATGGAATAGATGGTGTGTTACTTAACGGTACAATTATAAGGTTTGTTATTGCCCATGATACAAGGGCAAAAATTATTGCCGTTAATACTATATTTAGTTGAAGCAATTTTATTCCCGGATAAATAATAAAGAAACCAATCGTCAAAGCAAACACTATAATAAAGTGAAAAAGCAAACCAAGCCAAATCATCATTGTTGTTCCTGAAAATGCAGCTTTACCAAATACGCCACTGGCAATAAATCTTAAAACACCTTCAGGTCTGTTACCTGTTGCAATATAATAATCTGCAAACGCTGCCAGTATATCAAGTGTGCCTGTAATTAATCCTGCTATTATAATAGTTTTAATTGGAGCGTTTTTATTTTTTATCATGCTTGCATTCTTTGAATAAAAATAAACGTACATAGTTATGCTTATTTTTTATTTCTTTTTATAAAACATAAGCACATATAAAAAGCTATAGACACATTCAACGATGTATTTGTATGCTTAAACCTGTTATTGGTTAGTTTAAAATTGTCGTTGGCTTGTTTATCTTATTTTAAAATTCTTTTATTGCAATTTTGTTATTGATGAAGCGTATTCTTTTGCATGCCTTATTCTGGTTTTGTTATTTCCTATTGTTCAGCTATATAGGTGTTTTGTGGGATAGAACCACCTTTCCGCATATGCCACTTTCTCAATTATTAAAAGTATCACTTACTGGTTCTTTCATTGACCTAATTCCGCAAATCATCTTTCCGTATTATATGATTTACCGGGCAATCAACAATATTGTAAAAAAGAAATTTAATATCATATATAATATATTCGAAATTACTGTAGTGCTTTTTTTATGTATGCTGATGTACAGAATGATAGACAATTATATTGCACTGCCATATATTTATAAAACACCAAGACTTATTCATCCCTTGTTCGAACCAATGAGGGTAACAGTATCTATTTTAGATATTGTTTTTGCTTTCGGACTTATGCTTGCTATAAAATCTGTACGCATGCAGTTGGCAGCAAAAGAAAGAGAAAAAAACCTTATTAAAGAAAAGCTGGAAACAGAACTTAAGTTTTTAAAAAATCAAACCAATCCGCATTTTTTATTAAATACGTTGAATAATATTTATGCACTTGCAAGAAAAAAATCAGATGACACAGCAGAAGTAGTAATGCGTTTATCTGAACTGCTGCGGTTTATGTTGTATGAATCGAATGGCAAACTAATAAAGCTTACCGATGAAATAAAAGTGCTGGAAGATTATCTCGAACTTGAAACACTTCGCTATAATGAAAGGCTTACGGTAAGCTTTGAAAAAGATATTGATAGTGATGCTTACCAAATAACGCCACTATTGTTATTGCCATTTCTGGAAAATGCTTTTAAGCACGGCATCAGCGAAACAAGATTCGAATCTTTCATTAATATAACGATTGCTGCAAAAGAGCATGTGCTTAAATTTGAAATACAAAATTCAAAAGATTCCTGCGAGCAGCAACAGTCTATTGCAAACATTGGCCTGGTTAATGTAAAACGTCAGCTTGAATTAACGTATAGTGATTATACACTCAACGTACGAAATAACGATAGCGTTTTTAAAGTAAACCTCACAGTAAAACTTAATAGTTATGCTGAAATATAATTGTATAATAGTTGAAGATGAACCACTGGCTGCAGAAGTACTTACAGATTATATTCAGCAGGTTCCTTTTTTAGAATTAAGCGAAGTGTGCACTGATGCCATTTTTGCAATGGAAAAATTACAGTCAAACAAAATAGACTTAATGTTTCTCGATATACATCTGCCTAAATTAAAAGGGCTCGATTTTTTAGAAGCATTAAAAACACCGCCGCATGTAATTGTTACGTCTGCATATAAAGAATATGCTTTGGCGGGCTATGAATTAAATGTGATTGATTATTTATTAAAGCCAATTCGTTTCAATCGTTTTTTAAAAGCAGTAAACAAACTTAACCAGTTTTCACAGCAAACTGTAATTGAAGCAATACCTGTTATTAATCCTGAAAGAAAATCTTTCTTCTTTAATGTTGGCAAAAAGCGCGTAAAGATTTTTATGGATGAAATTTTATACATAGAAAGTTTGCGCGAATATGTACGCATCACCACAAAAGACAAAAGCATTCTTACAAAATTTCAGTTGAACGAAATTGAAGATATGCTTTCAAAAAATAATTTCCTGCGCATTCACCGTTCTTTTATTGCAGCAAAAGATAAGATAGCTGCATTTACAGCAACAGATGTTGAAATAAATAACAAATCAATTCCTATCGGCAGAAGTTATAAAGAGCTTGTGCTTTCTGTTTTGCAAAACGGTTAACACATCAATATAATATTATCCAACTTTTTTAGCAGAGATAATAAAGCATGTTTTTATTATTCATCAGTCATTAATCACGTTTACATTTTTCAACCCACCAACAACAAATTGCTTGTATCAAAAGCATTAAGTACTATTTTTTTTACTGCTGAATAACGTTCAATTACCATTGGTTGAATAGCGCCAAAACCTGTGCAGCACACCAATACTTTGTATTATCTCAACTGTACACAAGTTGTCAAAAACAAGTTGTCAAAAAAAGAAAATAATCAAATTTTTTCTAACCATTTAAAAGTAAACAAATGAGAAAGTTCTTTTTGTGTTTTTTAACGCTGATGCTTGTAAGCGTGTATGCATCATCGCAAACAAAATCAATCATGGGTAATATTACAGATGAAAGCGGTAATGCTGTTCCGTTCGCATCAGTTAAAATAAAAAATACAAAAACAGGCGCCGCAGCCGATGCAAAAGGTTCTTTTGTAATACAGGCAAACACCGGCGCTACACTGGTTGTAAGTGCTACAGGTTATGCAGCTAAAGAAGTTGTTATAGGAAACGATAATATTATTAACGTAACGCTTTCTTCAACTTCATCAGAATTAACCAATGTAGTAGTAACAACGGCGTTAGGCATTCAACGGCAGGCGAAAGATTTAGGATATGCAACTACAACTATCGGCAATAAAATTTTAACTGCCGGCAAATCAGTAAATATTCAGCAGGCACTTAATGGCAAAGTTTCGGGCTTAAATATTTCTACGGTAAACAGTGGTGTATTTGAAAATGCAAAAATTAATATTCGCGGCATTCGTTCGCTCACAGGTAACAATCAACCAATGCTGGTGGTTGATGGTGCGCCAACACCGTTAGGTTATTTATCATCTATTCCACCTGATGATGTGCAATCATTAACCATATTAAAAAGCGCGGCATCGGCGGCTATTTATGGTCCGGATGCAGTAAACGGAGTTATCATTATTACCACAAAAAGAGGCGGCAAAAAACCAACGATTACATTAAGCTCAACTTTAGAAGCTACAAAAGTTTCCTTCTTTCCAAAACTGCAAAAAGAGTTTGGTTATGGTGCAGGAGAAGTAGTTGATCAATACGGAAATTTTGGTTATGTGCCTTATGAAAATCAGCAATACGGTCCTGCGTTCGATGGCACAATTAAACCATTGGGCATTCCGCTGGAAGATGGTTCCATTCAAATGTTGCCGTATTCAAATGCGCATTATAAAGACAAAGTAAAATTCTGGAATACCGGACTCACCTTTCAAAATTCTGCCTCTATTGCAGGAGAAGATTTTTATGTAAGTATTGAAGATGCAAAAATTA
>JAICKT010000433.1 GCA_025927795.1 Parafilimonas sp.
AATAATACAGTTCTAGGGTCTGGTGCACTTGCAACAACAAATAATCAGGCAACCGCTATCGGTGCCAGCGCTGTAGCGCAGGCACAAAATGCAACGGCATTAGGTTATGGAGCATCAGCGTCAGGTATAAATTCTACAGCTATAGGATCGAGTGCTACAACAAGCCAGAATAATGCCTTAGTTTTAGGAACAAGTACTACCAATGTAGGTATTGCAACTTCTACACCGGCAACGACAGCGAGCTTGGATGTTAATGGTAAATTTAAATTGGGAGATGTTGGAACAGTTAATAAAAATGTAGTAAGCTTTGCTTCTACATTGGCAAGTACCAGTATTTCTGCTGGTTCAGCGTCATCCTTTTTTGGAATTATTAGTTTCGCAGCATCTTCTACAGACATAACAATAACAATTCCTTCGGCCGCAAATTATCTTACTTCAACTCAGGCAACTGTAACTGTATCTACAAATTTTGATTTGCCAACAGGTGTTTCTATTGCTTCTGCAAGAATGATTTCAACCTCACAGGTTAAAATAAGATTTGTAAATGCAAGCACTACAGCACAAGCTATTTCCGGTAATTTGTATATTACAATTAATGAGTTTTAATTTCCATTTCTTAATCAAACGTATCTGCACAAGCCACTGATAAGTTTACTTTAATGATGCTTTATTAGTTCGATTTTCCAGATTTAGATACATAATATTAGCATGAGAAATTTAAACAAAATAATAGCCCGATAAAACATTTCTATGTTTTGCGCATATCTCACATGAATATAAAATTAATATTGCATAAGTTTTATTCAATATCCATTATTCATGAAGAACAAATACTATCTGTTTACAGGTTTTATGTTTGTGCATTTTATCGTTCATGCACAGGTAAAAATTGGTGATAATTCAACTACAATTAATAGTGCTTCTATTCTTGAGTTGGAAACAACGGACAAGGGTTTTGTATTGCCCCGAGTTTCTTTAATTGATATAAGTTTGTCTTCACCACTTGTTTCAGGTTTACTTACAGGTACAGTTGTATATAATACAAACAGCAGTACTACAGGCGGTTCGGGAACAGGTGTGTATTACTGGGATGGAAGTAAATGGAATTTCCTTGTCAACTCAAATACTACATTAAACTATTGGTCACTCACCGGTAACAGCGGAACAAGTGCATCTGCAAATTTTATCGGCACCACCGACGCGGTTGATTTTATTGCCAAAACAAACAATGCTGAAAGGCTGCGGATAACATCTGGCGGAAATGTAGGAATTGGGTTAAGTAATCCCTCCTATACACTAAGTGTTCTTTCAACCAGTAATCCTCTATACTTATCTGGTGTGCAAGCCACCTCAACGTTAAGTACTGATAGCATTGTTACCATCGGTGGAGGCATAGTAAAAAAAACGCCCTATTCCTCTTTTACAAATTCATTTTGGGGTTTAACCGGCAACAGCGGAACAACTGCGTCTACCAATTTTATTGGTACAACAGATGCAGTAGATTTTATTGCAAAAACAAATAACATCGATCGCATACACATTTTAGGTGCTGCGAGTGGCAGCAGCAAAGAGGGTTGGATTGGTATGGGAGTAACCGTTCCGAGGAGTTCTCTTGATGTTACCGGTAATTATACCAATAAAAATGTAGTTACTGTTCAAAATACTTCCTCATCTGGTTACAGCAGTGTTGATATGATGGATAATTCCGGAAGCTTGGTAGGCACTTTTGGGTATGGCAATTCCGGAACAGGTGCTTTTTTCGGGTCAAGAGACTATTTCAGCACTTACAACCACGACTTTGTTATGAACATAAACTCGGGCAGTTATAATCTTTTCATGAATGGAAGTACGGGTAATATTGGATTAAGTACCGCTTCACCATCTGCAACACTTGATGTAAATGGCAATTTTAAATTAGGAAGTTCAGGAACAGTATTAACAAATATTATAAAAGGGTCTGTAACTATAAACTCTTTTCCTATTGGTATTGCCGGAACCACAACCACACAAAATGTAACAGTTACTGGTGCGAACACAGGTGCTTCTGTAGTTGTAAGCCCCGAAAGTGCGTTAGCGCAAGGTGTAACCATAGCATATGCTTATGTAAGTGCTACTAATACAGTTAAAATAGGTTTTACATATTCAGGAACTGTATCAATAAATGTGTCTAAAACAACTTATGATATTACTATTATTCAATAATATCAGTTTTCTTTTAATAAATTAATCAATGTATCAGCTTCTGTACCCTGCTGGTAAGTTTGTATTAAATGGTGATCCTTATTATATACTGCCATAAACGGTGTAAACTTTACGCGGAAATAAGATGGGATTGTATAATTGGGATCCCTTCCTATAATAATATTATTAAACTGTTGCAGGTTAAATCTTTTTGCAAACTCTTTTATTTCAGGCAACGGATAATAACTTACCCAAACAAAAAAAATGTTACGCATCATTTTCATCTTTTCACTAAATTCCTGGGCTGTTAGCTGACAATGCCCACATTCAGGGCTAAAATAAATTATTACTACTGGTTTATCTTTTGGAATTTTTTTATCGTTTATAAAAACACTGTCTGTTTGTAAAACGGTAAAAGAAGGTATATGTAAAGAATCTTTTTGATATGGAGGAATTGTATCATAATTCTGAGCACAAACAGAATTTATTTTTACAGCAATAATAAGAAAGAGCAAAATTTTCATAATGCTAAACTATAACAAGATATTTTGAAAATAAAGTTGCTAAGATTTTATTAGTGTTTTTTTATAACTCGCTTTAAGATTGTGATAATTGTTTTAAGAATTGCATTGTATCAACACCATCAGCGTAATCTGTAAGCGATGGTGATTGGGATTTGCCAAAAGAAATAAAATCTTTACCAACTATACATTGAATATTCTCATTAGCGGCTAAACTTTTTTCAACTGTTTTTTTTTCATTATAATAAGAATAATTCAATTGGCTTACCGGCGCAAATACATCTTCATTCTCGGTTAAAATGATAGAATCATTTGTCATATAAAATTTATGATTTAAAATAAGCAATGCTAACTGGTAGTCGTAATTGTTTTTATACTTATGAAAATCTTTAAAATAATCATACTTTTTTAAAGCGCTTAGAAGCGAAACAAAATCATAATTCACAGGAACAAAAAGATGTGTAACATTTCTGCAACCCATTCCAAAATATTGCTGTATGTCATCTGCCAGCAACAACAAATCATTTTCATTCTCCATCCCAGTTAGTATTGCAACGGATGTTCTGTTTCTGCGAATAATGTTTGGATATTTCCCAAAATAATATTCAAAGTAACGGCTACTGTTGTTACTGCCTGTTGCAATGTAAGCATCACAATTTTTCAAAGTTTCGGCAAAAACTATATATTGTTCTGCCTCGTTATTCCATTCACAAATTTTTTTTGCAAGATGTTTTATCAGCACTTTATCTTTTGATGAAAGTTTTATAATTGCTTTATGTCCAGAAATAAAAACACATAAAAAATCGTGAAACCCAACCAGCGGAATATTTCCTGCCATGATAATTCCAACACCTTTTGGATGCTCAGGATTTGTGTTTAAC
>JAICKT010000379.1 GCA_025927795.1 Parafilimonas sp.
TGTTTCTAACATGGACATAAACTATTATTTTCACTGTAAAAATTTATTATGAAAAACGATTTTTTATGTGCTTATGCGAAAGATGCAATTCAAATAGATATAAAATTTAAATCTGGCTTTTATTTTTTTGAAACACCGGACAACATATTTGTTTTAGCTGATGCTAATGTTTCAGGTTGTATAACAGAAAAAACTAAAATTAATCTTGATAATAAAATTCTTAATTCCGAGAAGCCAAATATTTATGTAAGCATGTATAAAAGCAAAAATGACTTTAAACAATCACTTATGCATGTTGCCTGGGGAACTTATGTCTGGTGTTTAGATAATCCAAATCATTATATTCATTTCGATAATAAGCCAAGTAAGCTTATTACTAATAAAACAACAAATTTTTAAATTAAATAAATATGGATGCCCCTCAACTTGGAAGATTATTAAGAGAATCATATCATGATGCAGCGAAAGGTGAAAAAGTTACAATGATTCATCTTTTTGGAATCAAATATTGTAAAGAGATAAAAGAATGCGGTGTTTCTGAAGTTATAAAAGAAGCTGGAATTTTTTCAACTTATGCCACAGAGTTAGGCAAAGGAATTAAGTTGGCTAAATATGTTGTGGCAAAGTAGTAAACAAAAGTCAAAATGAAAATCATTATTTAACTAATCGGCAAATTATAAGTTTTATAAATGAACATTATCAGGAAAATATTTCACCAGGTTCTTATGATGGAGTTAAAAAAGATTTGGAACACCTGATGCTTGCAGATTTTGTTTTAAGAAACGCCAAAAATCCAAACGAATCGCCTAATTCAAAAAATACTAATTATAGTTTACACTCTGATTTTAGAAATTTAATTATTTACTATAATACTGATGAATGGAAAATTAAACTCAGACTTTTTCTAAAAAATCGTACTCCGTTAGAAGAAATTCTAAAAAGACAAAAAAATTTATCCAAAGTCCCTGTAATACTTCCGGATAATGTTATCGTTAATCTTTCTCACAATGAGCACAACAAACTTCAAAGGGAAATTGTGGATGAATTTTTACCCAGATTTGGTAAGGGAGCAAAAGTATTGTACATAGGAGATGCAAGAAATAAAATAGAATTGCATTATGAAAAGGATGAACTAAATGCTCTGGGGTTTTACGATTTGTCACAAAAGGAATTACCTGATATAATAGCCTATAATAAAGATAAAAACTGGTTGTATTTAATTGAAGCTTTTTATAGCACAGGTTCTATGAGCGAAGAAAGAGTTTTAAAATTCAAAAAGAACTTGAAAAATTGTAAAGCTGATTTAATTTTTATAACTGCTTTTATTTCTAGAAATGAATTTAAAAAACACGCAACTGAAATAGCATGGGAAACAGAAGTATGGACCGCAGATAATCCGGACCATCTAATTCATTTCAATGGAGAAAAATTTTTAGGACCATATAAATAATTAATGTCAATTCCTTACACAAACAAACCCCATTTATCTTCGCAATCATCTTTTTCAAAACTTGCAACCCATTGTTTAAATAATTCGCGAAACTTATCAATTTCATCGCGTATAATTTGTCGGTGTTCTTCTTCCATTATTCCATCAACAATAAATGAGTTGGTAGATATTTTTATAAACTATGCATTCTTCCGTATGATAGCAGCATTTTCCATTCTTATAATATACAAGCCAACCTCTGAGCTTCTTATTTTAGCGCCTACTTCATATGCATCTCCTAATATCATTTGCTTTTGATCTTCCAGATGATCCTTACTAAATATAGCATCCTCACCGGGCTCTTTCAAACTATCGAATGCTGCATTCAAAACAATCAGCAGATGATTCCATTGTGCATACATTGCTTTACACAAATCACGTGTAGGATTGGGCTTCCATTCCTCGCCTTCTTCATCTTCATCACGAAATTCATCATCATCCCACTCTGGTAATTCATTTAAATCATCATTGCGCATAGAATAAATTTATCTAATAAATAAAAAATGTATTAATATAAGATATTGATCCTGTCCAGTTGTTGTTGTCGATGATGCAGTGTACAGGCATTTGCAAGAAGTTAATTAAAAGGTTTATCCTTCAATCATATATCCAATCGGCTTATAAGAATAGTTATTGCTCATGCCTGCAGAACATGCAGTCATACCAACAATTAAATCCATTTTCGCGTGTAGTATAACATAATCACCGGCTTTACTTTTTGGAGGCAAAACAGAAACTTTACCGGTAACGCCATCAACAGGTACATTCATAAAAATATTAAAACAGGTGGGAATATTATCAGGAGCAATTTCATATTCTTTAAGCGCTTCGCAAAGATTGCCAAAACAACCGCGATGCGGGTTTGTATCACCATAAATTATTCTAAACATTTCTGCGCTGCATGGTGTAAGTAAAAAATCATGCTGACGAACCGTGTCTTCAATCATCTCAAACATAACATTGCTGCGATTGGAATAAAAAAGATTTCCTTTCGTGAGATAAATTGTTTCTGCATAATCTATTGTTCTGCCCGATGAAAGATATTCTGCTTTATCATGAAGGTTGTAACAAATAAAATCAGACACTTGTTCGCCTTCCACATCAACTACTTTAAGCCGCTGATCTTTTTTTAAAATAAATGAAACACCGCTACGTGGAGGGATTATGTTTAGTTGTTGCATGTGTAATTTTTAAAGGACATTTCCAGTCATTATTGTACTTGCGACCACTGTATTGAAATGCTTCAGACGCATCACCAAAATCCTGTAACATTGGATTTACAGAGCCTGAAAAAGCAATGTCTCGTTTTCTTACTGTGCTTTTCATTGTATCATATTTCGATGATGCTCGCAACTGTTCAAATTGTTCATGCGGATTAAATACCAGTGTTGGATGAATAAACCGCCGTGCTTGCCGGCTGCTTGCAGCATGAAGCCCGATAATATAAAACGCTTCTTCTTTAATGCTAAAACTAAATTTTGCAGAAACCGGGTCAGCCTCTACGCGATGATCATATTTATAATTTTTTGCATCCAGTATTTCAAGCGCTTGTAATCTTTGCCATAATAACTCATCAAACATTTCTTCACCAATAGTTTGCGGACCGGTAAAAATAATAGCTGCACTATTATACATTTCATTTGAGTTTCTGTAAGCATCTACAAAATCATACAGAAAAATCAATATGGCTGCATCATCGTTTGGGCAAGCCATGTTGCCTGCCACCATACATTTTATAAGATGTTTTTCATGTGCTGCCTTAGCTGCAATGCAGGGAAAATCCTTGGTTTCTAAAAAAGACAAATATTCTTCAATAAAGTTTTGTTTGTCTGGCTCAATATATTTTTTCATGCGCAGGGATTATATAAAACTATGTATTCAAATTCATTAATAATTATCAGCCTTGTAATTCGGTTTCTGCATCAATTCTTCCAAGCATTGTATATTCTTTTCTCGCAGTTTTTAAAAATTTCAAGCCGCGTTTAAAATTCCAGTATCGTGTTCCATTTTTATGATTGTATCTTGAAATCTGGTATAAAATTTTCCAGTGATGTAAAAAAATTTTATGCGCCTGTAATAAAGTATTTCCATTTCCATATGCATGATGCGGTTCTGCGCCGCTGCCATTAAATTCAAGAATAGAAAAATTTTTACCTTGTTTTAAATCTTCAACCGAAGCGCATTTAATATCATAACGTCCGTAATAAAACTGCTTGGTGTAATGGCTGAGGTCATCAAACACTTTTAATAAACGCTCATCTTTTTCATGTTCAAGACTAACCAATTTTCCGCCGCGGCTAAGATTTAAGGCATGTGATAAAATATACACTTCACCTTCAGGAATTACATGATTTAATTTATGTGCATGCTTTGCTTTCATTTCTTCAAGCCTGAATTGTACCCTATCATAATTTTGTATCAGTTGCCATAAAGTTGATCTGCCATTACCAATTACTTTTAAAAATTCTTTTCTTATAAACCCTGTTATCGTGCCTTTGGGTTGCTTTGGAAAACGATAATAAAACACGCTTACTTCAAGCGGATATGTAATCCATTCCTGAATAATATAATCCGACGGCATTTTATTATGATATTGCTTTAGCTGATTTGCATTATCAATTTTTCTAAACATAAAACCCATCGTACCAATATCTGGTTTAACAGCAAATGGATATTGATAATTATTCGCAGCAATAAGCTTTTCAACTTCTTCAAACGAAAGTGTTGGATTGATATAAATACTTTTTGGATAAGTATCAGGCGGTAACTGTTTATACATTTCACTTTTTCTTTCGCCTTCAAAACCACCGAACGTTAATGAAGGATTTGACGAAGAAA
>JAICKT010000081.1 GCA_025927795.1 Parafilimonas sp.
AACGAAACGAATGTGATTGGCAAAACAGTGCGTGTTGATAACAAACAGGATTATGTAATTACCGGTGTGATAAAAGATATTCCCAAAAACTCAACCGTGCAGTTTGAATGGGCTTCGCCTTTTCAGATTTGGTGGGATGAAAATAAATCATGGGCGCAATCGTGGGGCAATAACGACCTTGCAACTTATGTTGAGCTAAAGCCCAATGTGAGTGCAGCTTCAGTAAATAAAATTCTCTACAATTTTATACAACAGCGCGAACCCAAGTCTATTGCACGGCCTTTTTTATGGAGCGCACACGACTGGCATCTGCGCGATGATTTTGACAACGGTGTGCAAACCGGTGGCGGAAGAATAACCTATGTACATCTCTTTTCTGTTATCGCCTGGATCATTTTATTAATTGCCTGCATCAACTTTATGAATCTTGCCACAGCAAGAAGTGAAAAACGTGCGCGGGAAGTCGGCGTAAGAAAAGTGCTGGGTTCTCCCAAACGAATGCTCATCGCGCAGTTTATTGGCGAAGCCTTATTCATGGCATTGTTATCTGCAGTGCTTGCAGTAATTATTATGACGCTTTTGTTACCTGCGTTTAATCTGCTTGTAGAAAAAAATCTTGTTCTTGGCTTAAACAAACCTTTTCACATCGCGGCATTACTGAGTATTACTTTAATATGCGGATTGTTTGCGGGCAGTTATCCTTCGCTTTATTTATCATCCTTCAATCCCGTATTTGTTTTAAAAGGAATAAAAATGAAAGGCAGCAGTGCCGCCATCATCCGCAAAGGCCTCGTAATAGTGCAGTTCAGCATTTCGATCATTCTTATCATAAGCACCATCATTATTTTCCAGCAAATACAACATGTAAAAGGCAGGAGCCTTGGTTTTAATAAAAACAATCTTTTGCAGGTGGACATGAATAGCGAAATGACAAAAAACTACCAGGCCGTTCACCAGGATTTATTGAACACCGGATTAATCAAAAGCGTCGCTATTTCAAACTACAATACTTTATATGGCGGCAACAATACCGGCGGTTTGATTTGGGAAGGGAAAAAAACTGACAACCAGGTTTTAATTTCCACGAGATATGTTTCGCCCGGTTATATGAAAACATCAGGGATAAAAATTTTAGAAGGAAGAGATTTGGTAGAAACAGACAGCATCCAATCAAAAAACATAAACGTTTTAATTACCCGGTCATTAGAAAAATTGATGGGCAGCAACAGTGCCGTGGGCAAAACATTGCATTGGGACGGCGATACAAGCGGCACCGTTGTAAATGTGGTAGGCGTTGTAAATGATTATGTGTATGGCGATATGTATGGCAAGCCCGATCCTGTAATGTTTTTTTGTGTGAACACGCCTGATGCATCCAACATGTATGTGCGTTTAAACCCAAACGCCAATGTTGAACAGGCCATACAACAAATTGCAACCGTATTAAAAAAAGATAATCCCTCCTACCCTTTTACGTATCATTTTGTTGATGACCAGTTTAACCAGATGTTTCAGAACGAACAATTGATCAGCAAGCTTTCACGGGTATTTGCCATGTTGGCCATTATCATTTCGTGCCTGGGTTTATTTGGATTAGCGGCTTACACGGCCGAACGCAGAATAAAGGAAATAGGCGTAAGAAAAGTGCTGGGCGCAAGCATTACCAACATCACCACATTATTATCAAAAGATTTTCTGCTTTTGGTATTGATTTCATGCCTCGTTGCCTTTCCATTTGCATGGTGGATGATGCATAGCTGGCTGCAGGATTATAAATACAGGATTGAGATAAGCTGGTGGATATTTTTAATTGCAGGTATTGTCGCCATCCTGATAGCATTGATAACGGTGAGCTTCCAGGCGGTCAAAGCTGCAGTGGCCAATCCGGTGAAGAGTTTGAGAAGTGAATAAGTGAGGATGGTGAAAACGTGAAAATTGGAAAATACGAAGATAGAAGTTTAAAGTTTTTATTGCTTTACTATATAACAGTTATCCATAAACGAAAACAATGTTTAAAAATTATTTCAAAACTGCCTGGCGGAATATCATTAAAAATAAAACGTTCAGCTTTATCAATATTATTGGTTTGGCTGTAAGTATGTCGGTATGTTTTTTAACCATTTTGATTATTGCCGACCAAAAAAGTTATGACCAGTTTCAAACAAACAAAGATCGCATTTACCGTATAGAAACTGCGGGTAAAAACGGTAATGAAATGCGTGTCGCTTCATCAGCTTTGCCATTAGCAGATGAACTGAGAAAAAATTATACTGGCATTAAAGCAAGTGCAACGCTTGTAAGAAATATCGGCGGCGACATTTTATATAAGGATAAAATTGCATCAGGCGGCGGCTATTTTGCAGATGGCAATTTGTTTAAAGTAATGGATTTTAAATTGAAAGAAGGCAATCCCCAAACTGCTTTGGAAAATCCATTTTCAATGGTACTATCACAAGAACTGGCACAACAGTTATTTCCGAATGGAAATGCTATAGGCAAAACCATAAAGTTTAATGATACCGGTATTAACCCCGCCGGCTTCGAAAAAGGTAACAGGGAAACAACTTACGGCAATTTTCTTATCACAGGTGTGTTAGCGCCTGTTCCAGGCAAAACAAATTTGCCTTTTAAACTCCTGGCCTCATTAAGTACCTTGAACAGTTTAACCAAAGATTCCATTTTAAATTATCCGCCTAACGATTGGAACAATGTATGGAGCAATTATACTTTTGTGTTGTTGCAAAAAGGGAAAACACAAACCGATTTGCAAAGCATATTAGATAAGGTTTCCGATAAAGAATACCCGAAAGGCGCAGGCAATCAATATGCATTTAAAGCAAGAAATATAACAGATGTCTCAGGCGAATTAATGGGCAACAATACAAGTACGACCGTGCCGAAATTAGTGCTCATTGTATTGAGCATTTTATGTTTGATTGTGATGTTATCTGCCTGTTTAAATTATACCAATCTTTCTGTAGCAAGATTATTAACAAGGGCTAAGGAAGTAGGTGTACGCAAAGTTGCAGGCGCAACACGCAAACAAATATTTGCTCAGTTTATTACAGAAGCTGTGGTTGTATCCCTGGCATCATTTATTTTTTCATTAATAATCCTGCATTTTTTGCAATTATTATTTTCCGCTTTATCCTTCAACCAATATCTTAATATCACATTCCACTATACGCCAAAACTCTATTTCATTTTTATAGGGTTTAGCTTATTAGTTGGCTTTATTGCAGGGCTGCTTCCTGCAATTTATATTTCATTGTTCAAACCGGTTGACATATTCAAAAGCCTGAATAGTATCAAACTTTTTAAAAGACTAACGTTGCGCAAAGTGCTTTTAGTGACGCAGTTTTGCGTGTCGCTTATCTTCATCATCACTACAAGCCTTATTTATTTACAAGGCAAGCATATTTTAAATTTTAATTACGGTTTTAATAAAGACAATGTTGTAAACATCACACTGTTTAAAACAGAAAATTATGACCGCTTTGCACAGGCTGTTTCTTCCAACAGAAATATTGTTGATGTTTCTGCATGTTCATTTTTGCCGGCAACAGGCACGCAATTAACAACATTGGTACGTAAAGAAGAAAACCATAAAGACAGCTTAAATGCAAACTATATTGATGTGGATGCAGGTTGTATTAATGTATGGGGATTGAAATTGATCGCAGGCAAAAACCTGCCTGAAATTCCCGCCGAAAATACCGACCGGTATGTTTTGATTAATCAGGAAATGGTGCACGATTTTAATTATGCGTCTGCACGCGAGGCCGTCGGCCAACACATGATGCTTGACAGTAATGATGCGGAAATTGTGGGTGTTGTAAAAGATTTTCATTTTACTGATGTTGCACAACAAAATGGCCCGTTGATATTGCGAAACCGCAAAAGCAATTTTGGTTATATTACCGTAAGAATGAGCAGCAACAATGTTCCTGAAACGCTTGCTTTTTTACAAAGCACATGGAAAAAAGTAAATCCTTCCACAAAATTTGAATACCAATTTTTCGACCAACAATTATTAATGACGCATTCACTGCTAAGTGATGTTGCATCTGTTATAAGTTTGTTGTCTTTTCTTGCTGTTTTAATTTCCTGCATGGGTTTGTTGGGAATGGCAACCTATACAGCCGAAACAAGACAAAAAGAAATAGGCATACGCAAAGTGCTTGGTTCAAGTGTGTTGCAGGTGATTATGTTGCTGTCAAAAAGCTACCTGGTTTTGCTTACCATTGCAATCGTAATTGCAGCGCCAATTGCATATATGGTTAATAATATGTGGCTGCAATTTTTTGCATCAAGGGTAAGTATAAGCCCGCTAATACTGCTCGTAAATATTTTGATTTTAGGAGTTATCAGTTTAATCATTGTTTTTTCACAGGCGTGGCGTGTTTCTGTCACAAATCCCGTAAAGAGCTTGAGAACGGAATAAGCAATGAATACTGAGTGGCCAATCTTGAATAAATGAGATCAGAGATCACAAAATCATAAATCATCTTCTATGCTAAAGAATTATTTCAAAACCGCATTCAGAAATTTTCAGCGCAATAAAAGTTATGCGCTCATTAATACCCTGGGGTTAGCAGTAGGAATTGCCGCCTGCTTTCTTATTTTTCTGGTCGTTCAATTTGAAAGCAGCTTTGATAATTTTCATCCAAAGAAAAATAGTATTTATCGTGTAGGCACCGAGTTTCACAACCAGGATGGTGTAAGTTATTCAGCCGGCGTTGCCTTTCCAGTGGCAAATGGATTGCGTCTTGATTTTCCTCAAATAAAAAAAGTGGCTTCCATTTATCGGAATGGAGGACAAATAACGATTGAAGATCCGGGAAACCAGGAAAAGAAATTGCAGGAAGATAATTTTTATTATGCCGAACCACAGTTCTTCAACATATTCAACTTTCCATTTCTTTCAGGTGATGCAAAAACTGCATTGAATGATCCTAACAGCGCGGTGCTTACACAGGCAACAGCAGAAAAATATTTCGGCAACTGGAAAAACGCGATTGGCAAAACAATTAAGTATGACAACAAAACGCTTTTTACGGTAAAAGGCATTCTGCAAAATGTACCGCACAACTCTGATTTTCCTTTAAGCGTCGTGGTTGCTTATTCAGCGCTTGACAATACCGGCGTCAAAAACAATTTAAACGACTGGGTAAGCACATTCGGCCAGGCTTATACCTTTGTTGTTTTGCCTCCGGACCTACCCGTCAATAAATTTAATGCTGAACTAAAAAGCTTCGCCAAAAAGCATAAACCTGCAGAATATGCTAGCGATAGTTTCATCGCTCAACCTTTAAGCGAAATTCATTACGATGACAGGTTTGGCAATTTTACGGATCATACATTCAGTCATTCACTGATCAATGTATTATCGCTCATTGGAATTTTTCTAATAGTGATCGCCTGCGTCAACTTTATAAATCTTGCAACAGCCCAGGCGGTAAACCGCGCAAAAGAAGTTGGCGTAAGAAAAGTTTTAGGTAGCAACCGGCCACAACTGGCGATCCAATTCTTAGCAGAAACGGTACTGATCGTTTTTGTGGCATTGCTACTTGCCACCGGTATAGCTTCCATTACTTTACCTTATTTAAATCACCTGCTCCAGGTGCACATGACAATGAGCTTCATTGCCAATCCTGCAGTAATATTATTTGTTATTGCAACGGCTATCCTGGTTACACTTTTATCAGGTATTTATCCGGCAATTATTTTATCCGGCTTTAATCCAATTACCGCTTTAAAAAGCAAGGTAACGGCTAAAATGGTGGGCGGTATTTCTTTGAGAAGAGCATTGGTTGTTTTACAATTCGTAATAGCACAGGTTTTGATCATTGGCATGTTTGTCGTAGTTAGTCAAATGAATTTTTTCAGAAACGCATCACTTGGTTTTGACAAAGCTGCCATCGTAAATGTTCCTGTTCCCGGAGACAGCATTAACCACTCAAAAATTGATTATTTACGCAATCAATTACTTGCCAATCCAAACATAAAAGAGGTTAGTTTTAGTTTTGGAAGCCCCTCTTCGGACGGCAATTGGAACAGTGATTTCAAATTTAATCACTCCGCTAAAAGCACCAACTTTAGTGCTAACCTGAAATGGGCTGATCCTGATTATTTCAAAACATACCATCTTCAATTTGTTGCAGGTAGGCCTTATTATCCAAGCGATACGGTTAGGGAATTTGTAGTGAATGAAACGCTCCTGAAAAAATTAGGCATTACCAATCCTCAGGATGCTCTTGGCAAACAAATCGACTTTTGGGATGGAGGAAAAGTTGGAAATATCGTGGGTGTAATAAAAGATTTCAATTCTTATTCTTTGCGTGAACCCGTTGCGCCAGTAGTATTGAGTACATGGAAAGCTGTTTATCAAACCATAAACATAAAAATAAAACCAGGCACACAAAAAGCAGTGTTGCCGTTCATAGAAAAACTATGGACAAGTGCGTATCCGGATTATGTGTATGATTATAAATTTCTTGATAAAACGATAGAAAATTTTTATAAACAGGAAGACCAGCTTTCGCAGCTATACACAATTTTTGCCGGCATTGCCATCTTTATTTCGTGCCTCGGCTTGTATGGATTGGTATCGTTTATGTCTGCACAGCGAACAAAAGAAGTAGGCATTCGGAAAGTATTGGGTGCATCAGCACAAAGCATCATCTACCTTTTATCAAAAGAACTTACCGTTCTCATCCTCATTGCATTTGCAATTTCTGCACCGATAGCCTGGTACATTATGCATCAATGGCTGCAAAATTATACTTACAGGATTCCATTGGGAGCTTCCATCTTTATACTTGCTATCGTCAGTTCTGTTGTCATTGCATGGATAACCGTTGCATATCGCGCAATAAAAGCAGCAATGGCCAATCCGGTGAAGAGTTTAAGAACGGAGTGAAGTGCCCATATGGAAATCTGCTAATGTCCTGATGTGTTGGTATGAAACGTGAAAAAGAAAAACACAATAATGGTTTGTTTACTGTTTAATTTCATGAAAGAGTAAGGATGAATTAAATCATAAATCCACAAATCAAAATCAGAAATGATCTACTATGTTTAAAAATTATTTCAAAACGGCATTAAGAACCTTTCGTAAAAACAAGGTTACCACTTTTATTAATGTACTTGGGCTTTCCATTGGCATCAGTGCTGCCCTTATCATTTTTATGGTAATTCAATACGATTTCAGCTTTGATAAATATGAGCCTGGAAAGGAAAGTATTTATCGCATTGTTACTGATGGCGATGGTTGGAAAAATTCTGGCGTGCCCGTGCCACTTCACCAAAATATGCAAAGCATAAGTGGTATTCAGAATATTTCAGCAATCCTCCAGTTTAATGATAATAATGCCAAAATTTCCATTCCGCAAGGTAATAATAACACTGCCCGGGTCTTTAAAAAGCAGGAAGGAATTGTTTTCACTGGTAATGGCTATTTTTTGATATTTCCACATCAATGGATTGCCGGCAACAAAAATACAGCGCTTACCAATCCTTACAAAGTTGTACTAAGTGAAAGCTATGCCAAACGATACTTTCCCGGTATTTCACCTGAAAAATTAATAGGCAAAACAGTAGCTTTCAGCGATACCATTCTTACTACTATAACCGGCATTGTACAGGATTTGAAAGCCAACAGCGATTTTGAATATAAAATATTTATTTCTTTACCAACCATCGTCTCAGCAAACCTGAAAGAAAATTACAGTTGGAATGAATGGGGAAACACCAATTCTAATTTTCAGACCATCGTAAAGCTCTCTCCCAGTGTGCAGGCAGCACAAATAAACAAGCAGATCGCCGCAGTTTTTAACGCGCATAGTTCAGGTCCTGATGACCGCAAAACGATCCACCGCTTGCAGCCTTTAAGCGATGTACATACCAATACTGAACTGGGTGGAGAAGTGGATATGTCAACGGTTCGTAATCTTATACTGCTGGCCGTTTTCCTCCTTTTACTCGGCGCTATCAATTTTATTAATCTATCCACCGCACAAGCGACACAACGGGCAAAAGAAATTGGCATTCGCAAAACGTTGGGCAGTAAAAAAAACCAGTTGATCCTGCAGTTTCTGTCAGAAACATTTTTGCTGACTTTATTTACCGCTATCGTGTCTGTTGCGATCACGCCGCTGCTTTTAAAAGCTTTTACAGGTTTTATTCCTGAAGGATTGCATTTTAGTTACCTGTACACACAGCCCGTTATATGGTTTTTCTTTTTTCTGCTGATAGCGGGCGTAAGTATCATCGCAGGTTTATATCCGGCATTTATTCTGACGAAATTTAACCCGGTAGCGGTTTTAAAAAATAATGTGGTAACCAATACGGGAGTGACCCGGAGTGCCTGGATGCGAAAGACGCTGATCGTGTTCCAGTTTATCATCGCCCAGGTCTTTATCATTGCAGTGCTGGTGGTGAATAAGCAAATTCATTATTCGTTGCAAAAAGATATGGGGTTTAGAAAAGACGCGATTATTAATTTTTATGTGCCTTTTGATTTTTTTAAGCCTGATAATAAAAAATTTGTATTGAAAGAGGAGGTGAGTAAAATTCCTGAAATACAAGAAGTCAGTTTGGGCAACCAGTCTCCGGCATTTAGCGGCCAAATGAGCACACAGGTGTCTTATAAAGATAAAGGCAAAGAGGTTAAACTACAGGTGGATTCAAGAAATGGAGACACGGCGTTTTTAAGTGTGTATGATATTAAACTAATTGCCGGAAGAAATATTCTGCCGTCGGATTCGGCAACTGAATTTTTAATAAATGAAACCCTTGCCAGGCAGTTGGGGTTTAAAAATCCTGCAGAAGCCATCGGGCATTTTCTTGATTTTGGTAATTCTCAAAAACCGATTGTAGGTGTGATGAAAGATTTCAATCTTGCTTCCGTAAGAAGTGTGATACATCCTTTGATTTATTATGCCGCTCCTAAGTTTGGTTATGTGATGCACATTGCGCTACAGCCAAACCCGGCAACCTGGAACACGGCCATCAATAAAATGCAGGCAGCATGGAAAAGCATTTATCCGGATGTAGATTTTGATTACACATTTTTGGATAAAAAGATAGAAAACTTTTATAAAGCCGATCAGCAACTTTCAAAATTATTAGCCTGGGCTTCAGTAGTGGCGGTTATCATCAGTTGTTTAGGCCTGCTCGGACTTGTCATTTTTATCACGAATAAGCGTATCAAAGAAATCGGAGTAAGAAAAACACTCGGAGCTTCTGTAAGGCAGATCATAACCTTGTTATCTTTTGACTTTGTAAAATTAATTGCGGTTGCTTTTGTAATTGCGATTCCCATTGCCTGGTGGGCTACCCACAACTGGCTTCAGAATTTCGCTTACCACACGAACTTAAGCTGGTGGATATTTTTATTAAGCGGAATCATAATGATTACAGCAGCACTTGCGATTTTATGTATAAGGGCAGGCAGAGCAGCAATGGCCAATCCGGTAAAGAGTTTAAGAACAGAATAAATAAAAGTGAATGGCGAACTATTAATGGGAAAGTTGTGGAATCAATATCACTGCTATATGCAATCAATAACTGAATAAATAAATTAATTAAATAAAATACATACACGATGAAAAAAATACTCTTTATTGTAATGCTGTGCTGCACCGCCACACAATTTGTGGAAGCACAAAAAAATCAAATTTCTTATTCAAACACCAACAACACTTTCCAGCTACAGGTAAACAACGGCGATGAAAATACCAGCCTTACCGTAAAAGGAGACGTAACGCTTGGGGCGGATGATAAAAGCATTGAAAAAATATCGCCCAACGGCTCTATTGAATACCACCTAAAAAACCAATCACTATATGTCAGCACTGCTGATGGAAATACACTCACTTATACTATTAATGGCGTAAAGAAGATCAATCCTGATGCTAATGATCAAGCGCTTATTGAGCAGTGTGTGAAAGCCATGATCGATTATGGAATAGATGCGAATAACCGTGTACAAAGAATTTTTGCGAAGAGCGGAACAACCGGTGTATTGAATGAAGTAAGCCGGTTTAAAAGCGATTACGTAAAGGAAATGTATCTCGCATGGCTTTTGAAAAATGAAAAAGTATCAAAAGATGAAATGGTAAGTCTGTTGAACAAAACAGATCAATATCTCAGCAGTGATTATTACAAATCCGAATTATTAAATGGTGTCATGACTTCTTTTCTGAGCAATGACGCTACCTCCGATGCCTATCTTAAAACGGTAGCTAATATGAAATCGGATTATTATCAATATACCACTATCAATAATTTGTTGAAATCAGCATTGAATGGAAAACAATTTGACGGAGTGTTGTCTATTGTTGATCACATGAAGTCGGATTATTACCAATCCGAAATATTGAAAAACCTTTTAAATCACAATACCATTTCTGATGAAAAATTTACCAGGTTAATGAAAGTGGTTAAAAGCATGAAAAGCGACTATTATAAATCAGTGATCCTCTCATCATTGCTTGATAATAAAGACATTCCCAATGATCGCTATTCACAAACAATTGCCGCCATGCAGGGAATGAAAAGTGACTATTACCAATCGGAAATCTTAAAAAAGCTGATCGATCCAAATATAAAAGATGAGTCTGAATGGAGCAAGCTGATTCAATATGCCGGAAATATTCATTCTGATTATTACCAGTCAGAAGTGTTGATGAAAATTGCCGATGAAATGCCCGACAGTCCATCGCTGAAAAAGCAATTGAATGAAGCAGCAAAGAAAATAAAATCAGATTATTATTATGGAAGATTGATAAGGGCCGTTGATAAGCAAGGATAAAATAAACAACTGAAATGACAGGAGCAGAGTTTGGCGAAGCTAATTGTATAAATTCGGTAAAAGCAGCGATAGCCATTCCGGTGAAGAGTTGGAGAAGTAATGTACCAGTTTGAAAATGAGGGAATGCGAAAATGAAAATTCAGATTATTGGTTGGTTTCTAAATCGAAAAACTAAATCATGTTTATAAACTATTTCAAAACAGCGTGGCGAAATCTTGTAAACAATAAGATCTACAGCGCATTGAATATTCTTGGTCTTGCAACAGGTATGGGTGTGGCGTTGATGATCGCGCTTTGGGTGTATTACCAGCTTTCTTATGACCGTTTTTTACCCGGTTATCAACAAGCTTATAGTGTAAAATTAAAAACGGATAATAATGGAATCATAAGCGTGAATGGATCCACCCCGCTTCCGCTCGCAGGTGCTATCAAACAAAATGTGCCCGGTTTAAAATATGTATCACAACCCAACTGGATTGGCGGTCACCTCCTGATGAACGGCGATAAAAAGATTTTTCAAACAGGCGCAATAGAAGACAATAACTTCCTTAAAATCTTTCAATATCCATTCCTGGAAGGGAATAGCAACACGGCTTTGCAAGATCCTTATTCAATTGTGTTGACTGAATCAACTGCAAAAGCATTGTTTGGCAATGAAGATGCAATGAATCAATCCGTACGGTTTGATAATTATCACGATTTAAAAGTAACGGGCATATTAAAAGATCTGCCCGCTAACTCTACTCTTCAGTTTAATTTTATTGTTCCCTTTAATTATGCAGTTCAAAATTTTAGTTGGGTAAAAGAAAATCTTTCCAACTGGCGTAATAATTCTTTTGAAACATTTGTGGCGTTAGAACCAAATGTTTCTTATGCCCGGGTAGAACCTGCGCTGCGTGAATTAGAAAAACAATATAATCCCGAAGACTATAAAATAAATCATGCAGAAGTAATGCTGCAGCCCCTTAAAGATTGGCATTTATATTCTGATTACCGGGATGGTGTGGCAGGCGGTTTTATCGACTACGTCAGAATGTTCAGCATCATAGGTTTGCTTGTTCTCATTATTGCGTGCATCAACTTCATGAATCTTTCTACAGCCCGCTCGCAAAAAAGAGCGAAAGAAGTAGGCATCAGGAAATCAGCCGGCGCACATCGCAGCAACCTGGTTTATCAGTTTCTGGTCGAAGCTATTTTTACTGCGTTCATCGCTTTTTTATTTGCATTGCTGTTTGTGGCGCTTGTGTTGCCTGCCTTTAATTCGCTCACCAAATCAAACATCAGTATTCCTTACCATAACATTTTCTTCTGGCTCATCATTGCAGGCTATGTATTAATAACAGGGTTGCTTGCAGGAAGCCGGCCGGCATTCTATTTATCATCCTTCAATCCTGTAAAAGTTTTAAAAGGAACATTTCATCCGGGCAAAACTGCATCATTATCAAGAAAGATTTTAGTGGTGTTGCAGTTCAGTTGTTCTATTGCTTTAATTATAAGCACGGTTATCGTTTACCAGCAGATTGAATATGCAAAAGAGAGGCCTGCGGGTTATAACGCAAATCTTTTGGTAAGCACCGATATCAGCGGCAGCCTGCAGCAAAACTATGAACCGCTAAAAAATGAAATGCTGCAGAGTGGTATGGTAACCAGTGTAACAAAATCATCCAGCCCTGTTACAGACATTTGGGGAAATCAAAGAATAGATAATTGGGAAGGTAAGCTGCCCGGTGAATCATTAGCTCTTTCAACTGTTGCTGTATCGGATGCAGATTATTTTAAAACGATGGGAATGCAAATTATTAACGGCCGCAATTTTACCGGTTCGCTAGGTGCAGACTCTCTTACCGTTGTTTTAAATGAAGCTGCGGTAAAACGCATGCGTTATAAACAACCACTCAACCAGATCATTACCTGGCATGATGTGCCGCAACATGTAAAAGTTATCGGTATCGTAAAAGACGCTATAATGGCTTCACCATTTGCGGATGCGGAGCCAACCATTTTTGCTTATGTACCCGACTGGTCCAATGTTATTACTTACCGGTTATCACCAACAGTAAATGCACAACAAGCCATAGCAAAACTTACCAGGATATTCAATAAATACAATCCGGCCTATCCTTATGAGTATCATTTTGTAGATGAAAGCTATGCTGCAAAGTTTGATTTTGAAACGCTTATCGGGAAGCTCTCCGGGTTATTTGCATCATTGGCGATATTTATTTCATGCCTTGGGTTATTTGGCCTGGCGGCTTATCTGGCCGAACAGCGCACTAAAGAAATTGGAATCCGTAAAGTTCTGGGTGCAAGCGTACCGGAAGTATGGATGTTGTTGTCAAAAGAATTTGTGGTGCTGGTTTTACTAAGTTGTGTTATCGCGTCACCTGTTGCCTATTATTATTTGCATAATTGGCTACAGCAATACGATTACAGAATCACCATAAACCTATTTGTTTTCATAGGGGCAGGCGTTGCAGCGATCATAATAACCATTATCACGATCAGTTTCCAGGCAATAAAAGCAGCCAGAGCAAATCCGGTAAAGAGTTTAAGAAGTGAATAGCCTCACATGCATTTGGGCAGGGCTAAAAGTTGAATGGATGCTTCCTGCCCCCTGGCGGGTGTCCCCACCCGACAGTTCCAGAACACAAATGCCCATTAGAACATCATTGCTTCCCCCTGGCGGGTGTCCCCAC
>JAICKT010000369.1 GCA_025927795.1 Parafilimonas sp.
ATTCGATACAGGCACAAACTGATCAAGACCTGATTGCCAAACAGGACTTATATTTAAAGTAGATGGAGTAATCGGAGCATTCAGCGTCCACAGCGGCGCATACCCGTAAGGATTATTTGCATCGTAAATTGCCTGCCATGGTGCAGCTTTGTAAATATTTAAATCAGCCGTAGCATCACCACGACTTTCATCGAGAGTTTTTTCCTGTATCAATCTTACATTCATACCAGTCTGAATATATTTGCCAATGTTGCTGTTTACATTTGTTGAAATGCTGTATCGTTCAAGATTAACACCTAAAAAAGGTCCGTCATTATTTGCATAACCCGCAGAAACATTATAGTTGGTATTATCACTTGCACCACTAACTCTTACATTATAGTTTTGAATTTTTGAATTATGATTTATGATAGCATTTTGCCAATCATACGTAGGACTGTTACCGAGATATCTTGGGCTTGAAGGATCCCACACCGGTCCAAAGCTTGGCGCTTGTCCAATTGTAAGTGTGCCGCCATTTCCATCAGGATCGGGATGCGCATTATATGCATCTGTAATAAACTTTACATACTGTGGTGTATTTAAAAAGCTGTATGTATCCGGAATTTTTTGCGAACCATAAAGACCATCGACATCAACACGCACTCTTCCTTTTTTTCCTGATTTTGTAGTAATTAATATTACACCGTTTGCACCTCTTACACCATACACTGCAGTTGCAGATGCATCTTTTAAAACGGTGATACTTTCAATGTCGTTCGGGTTAATAATCGTAAGCAAGTTAACAGGTGTTCTTCTTGTTGGATCATTCGTTGCATCAACAGTTGCACCTCTTCCGCCTTCTTCAATTGGAATACCATCAATAACATACAGAGGGTCTGCATAGTTAAATGAACTAACACCTCTTACACGCACAGTTGGTCTCGCTGCCGGATCGCCACCACCCGAAATTACAGTTACACCTGCAGCCTGCCCCTGCAATGCAAGCTCCGGCGATAATGCAGTGCTCTTTTCAATATCTTTTGAATTAACAGTTGCAATAGAACCAATAACATCCCTTTTTTTACGCGTACCATAACCAATTACCACTACCTCATTTAATTCTGATGATGAGGGTGCCAGCACAATGGTTAAAGAAAGATCGTTGCCGGTTTGCACTTCACGTGTTTTATAATTTACGGAGCTTACAACAAGCACAGAATTTTGTGGCGCGGTAATTTTAAAATTACCATTTGCATCTGTAACTGTTCCTGTTCGTTTTCCTTTTACTGTCACACTTACGCCGGAAAGACCCGAGTTGTTGGATGAATCAACAACACTTCCTGAAAGTGTTACATTTTGCTGCGCATTAACTGTGTAACAAACACAGGCAATCACAAGCATGCATAAAAATTTTCGCAGTAGAATTTTTTGTCTTAACATGGGCAACCGTTTTAATTTGGTTTGAATTATTAAGCCAATGTCGCCACATTAAATTTTATTACTATCCTGTACTATGCTGATCAACTGAAATATTTTTATATTTATTGATGAACGGAAAAAATTATAATGCTTCTGAATAAACTGTTTGTTTATTTCTATAAAGTTGCGCAGCACAGTACATGACAGTTAATTTTATATTCTGTAAGACTTTCAATGCAAAGAGTATAAAATAAAAATGATGGAAGCAATTTTTTATAGTGGCAAAAAATGTTTGATTCATCTTTGCATTTATAAAATGCGCAGAAAATTTTTGTATTGAAATGAAAGATGTAAACGCAAAATCACGTATAATAATTTCAACTCTTATGCTCACTGGTTATATAAATAAAATAACTGCAAAGCCTTAACTTAAAGAAACATAATTATGAAATCAGAAAATATAAATGCGCTTAACAATACTTCAATAAAGGCTGAAGGTTTTAAGCATGTAAGTTATTTGTGGGATGAAGCAGAAGCCGCAAGATTTGCAGGCGACGAAGTTGCATTACTCATTTATCGTTCAAATTTATTAGGTGCAGATTTACGCTTAACCAACTATGGTGGTGGCAACACATCATGCAAAACAAAACCAATAGATCCGCTTACAGGCAAAGAAGTTGAAGTAATGTGGATTAAAGGCAGTGGCGGCGATTTAGGTACATTGAAAAAGAGCGGTCTTGCAGCTTTATATCTTAACCGTTTGCGCAATTTAAAAAATGTTTATCGCGGTCTTGAACATGAAGATGAAATGGTTGAACTGTTTAATTATTGTATTTATGATTTAAATTCAAAAGCACCATCAATAGATACACCTTTACATGGCTTTCTTCCTTTTAAACATATAGATCATTTGCATCCTGATGCTGCTATTGCCATTGCTGCTGCGAAAGATGGAAAAAAAATTACTGAAGATTTATTTAACGGTGAAATAGGTTGGGTTGACTGGCAGCGCCCGGGTTTTGATTTAGGTTTAAAAATGAAACAAACATTAGATGAAAATCCAAATATTCGCGGCATTATGTTGGGCTCGCATGGTTTATTTACATGGGGCGATACGGCTTACAAAAGCTATATTAATACACTCGAAGTAATTGAGCGATGTGCAGAATATTTAGCCCTATCCCCTAAAGGGGAAAAGAAAACTTTTGGCGGAGCAAAACTTACATCATTGCCAAAGGAAGAACGACTAAAAAAAGCTGCAGCCCTCATGCCCATATTAAGAGGCTTTTGTTTAAACAGCGACTTACAAAGCTCCCCTTTAGGGGCGGGGGGGCTTGCTCATTTTTCTGATGATGAAAAAGTGCTTGAATTAATCAACTCAAACGATCTTAATAAACTTGCACCAATGGGCACAAGTTGTCCCGATCATTTTTTGCGCACAAAAATTTCGCCGCTTGTTTTAAATCTCGCAGTTGATGAAGATGTAAATAATATCAGTATAATAAAACAAAAACTGCAACCGCAGTTTGAAGCCTACAGAAAAATGTATGCTGATTATTACGATAAATGCAAACACGCAAATAGTCCTGCCATGCGTGATGCAAATCCCGTTGTAATTTTATATGCGGGTGTGGGCATGTTTACGTTTGCAAAGAATAAACAAACAGCAAGAATTGCTGCCGAATTTTATATTAATGCAATCAATGTAATGAAAGGCGCAGAAACCATCAGCGAATACACATCATTACCAAAACAAGAAGCATTTAATATTGAATATTGGTTGCTGGAAGAAGCAAAATTGCAACGCTTGCCAAAACCAAAAACATTAAGCGGAAAAATTGCATTAATAACAGGTAGCGCCGGCGGCATTGGAAAAGCCATTGCAAAAAAGTTTGCAGATGAAGGTGCTTGTGTAATTATAAATGATAATGATGCAACAAGACTTCAAACAGCAGCAGCAGAATTTTCTGAACAATATAGTAAAGATGTTTTTATTGCAGAACTGCTTGATGTAACAAATACTTCTACAATAAGCAAAACATTTGATGCAGCATCACTTGCTTTTGGTGGCGTTGATATTGTAGTGAATTGTGCAGGTTTATCTATTTCGAAACCACTCGAAGAACATACAGAAAAAGACTGGGATATATTGTATGATGTTTTGGTGAGAGGACAATTTCTTATCACACAAAAAGCGGTTGAAATAATGCGCAAACAAAATACGGGTGGAGACATTATAAATATTGTAAGTAAGAATGCATTGGTAAGTGGTCCAAATAACGCAGCATATGGTTCGGCAAAAGCAGCGCAGTTACATTTAAGCAGATTGAATGCAGCAGAATTAGGAAAAGATAAAATACGTGTAAATGTTGTAAACCCCGATGCAGTAATTGCGGACAGTAAAATATGGGAAGGCGCATGGGCAGAAGGCAGGGCAAAAGCTTATGGAGTTAAGGTTGAAGAGTTACCATCATACTATGCAAAGCGCACTTTATTGAATGAAATTATTTTACCAGAAGATATTGCTAATGCATGTTTTGTTTTTGTAAGCGGCTTGCTGCATAAATCAACAGGCAATGTTTTAAATGTTGATGGCGGTGTTGCTATGGCTTTTGTAAGATAGTATAATAAAGGTTTACAGCTAATTTAGCTGCGAAGGAAATTGTGCGAATAAATATCTCCCCATTATTTAAATGCATTTACAGGATGCGTAAAATATTCAGCAACAGTTCCACTAATTAAATGATGAGATAAATTTTATAAGAAAATTATTAGTTGATATTGGATTTTTAATAGCTCTTCTTCATATAAACAATTCAATTTGATATTATGATATTAAATAGTTTTAAAAGGGCGACTTATATAATATACAGGCATACGCTTTGATACTTATTCAATCACGGAAGCAAACAGCCTACAATCTTATTATAGCTTCTGATAATAAATTTTACACTGCGGAGTATTAAAAATCTATTGTACATAAAATGCATGCGAATAAAAGCAC
>JAICKT010000174.1 GCA_025927795.1 Parafilimonas sp.
TTACACCGATGAAAAAATATCTGATGCTTTATATAGCTGCGTTTATATGTTTAACACATACTGCACTGGCGCAGCAATTGATCAGTAAAGCGAAGGAACAGAAACAAGTGCCGTGGCCTTTTCCCGATAAATTGGTAAAGCCTGCATCATCTCTTATAAAACCAGCGCATATTCCTGATATAAAAAAGCCTTTTGTTACCTCATTGAGTTATATTCAGGGTGTTGTCAATGAAGCAAGAGCTCAATGCCCTGCACAAAAAAGTGCATCACTAACGCTTGATGCTGAAAGGTTAAACAATTTTACTGCTAACCTTAAATGGGAAACAAAAAATGCATTCAAAGCATCCGGCTTCAATATTGAAAAATCTCTGGCAGATAGTTTTCATTTTATTGCGGTAAATTTTGCAGTGGCTTCCGCAGGCAAAGGCAGTGGCAATAAAAAGGATTATCAACTGCCTGACCGTAATGATTATAGCGGCATTTCCTTTTATCGCATTAAACAACTTAACGCCGACACCGGTTATCTTTATTCAAATATTGTTGCAGTAAAAGGTTATGATGTTTTATCCCTCAACATTTATCCAATCCCTGCATCAAACAGAATATGGATAGACTTTACTGCAAAGCAAAATGGCAATATTATTATTATGTTGTATGATGCTTCCGGTAAAATAGTGCAACGGCAGACATTTAACTCCACAAAAGATTTACTCGTTAAGAAAGACCTTGATGTAAGTAAACTTGTTGCAGGTGTTTACCAGGTACAAATGCTCATGCCGGATAAAAATGTCTTAACCGGAAAATTTATTAAACAGTAATAAAGTTTTGGCAGCTTTGTGCTGTTAAACAGAACCTCTAATAAAAATTATTTAGGCGCTTTGATTTAGATTACTATAACTTGTTTTCATAAATATTTGCAGAAGAAGGTTATAAGTTTTGCGATTTTTTGTTTTCAAAATCCTATGCAAAGAAGAATGAGTTATAAACGAATTGATGATAATATAAAATCAACTGCAGAAAAAAATTTATTTAATTATATTAATAACATTGAAAAGAATTCAGGTTTAAATTTTACAAAACGTTCACCACTTCGTTATCCGGGAGGCAAAACAAGAGGAGTTGAATTTATAACCAGCTTTTTCCCTAAAAATCTTGATACATTATTGTCTCCTTTTTTTGGAGGAGGCTCTATTGAACTTTCTATTGCTTCAAGAGGCACCAGGGTACTTGGGTATGATATATTTTTACCGCTTGTTGAATTTTGGCAATGTTTAACTGCTGATCCAAAGAAACTTTCTAAAGAAGTTGAAAAATTTTTTCCATTGCCTAAACATAAATTTTATGAGTTGCAAACCACTCAAACTAAATTCAAAACTAAGTTTGAAAGAGCTGCTGTTTATTATGTTTTGAACAGGTCTTCTTTTTCCGGTGCAACACTTTCGGGTGGCATGTCTCCTGCGCATCCGAGGTTTACACACTCTTCTATTGAAAGACTTAAAGAATTTTATAATCCTAACATCATTATAGAAAAATCAGATTTTAAACAATCATTATTAAAACATCCTTTTATGTTCACGTATTTAGATCCGCCTTATTTAATAGAAAGTTCGTTATACGGTAAAAAGGGTGATGCACATAAAGATTTTGAGCACGAAGAGCTGGCAAAGATTTTAAAAAAACGGGAACACTGGATTTTATCTTACAATGATTGCGGCACAATAAGAGAGCTGTATGCTGGCTTTAATATTTTAATACCAAATTGGAAATATGGAATGTCGAATGATAAAATGTCGAAAGAGATTTTAATTTTTAGTAAGGATTTAAAAAATAACCGTAGCGATACCTAATAATCATCATCAATCTAAATTTATTTCAACACGAATAGCTTTTAAACCTGTTACGCCCTGCAGTTCTTCCAGTTCAAGCAATTCAATATTGTGTTTTAAAAGATGTTGCTGCTGCAATTCATTTATGTAATTAATGTATTCTTTTTCGTGATGTGGCTGTGTATAAATAATCGCCAGTTTTCCCGGTTGTGTAAGTCGTTCGCCTGTATCCATTACATGCACTTTATCAATTCTTTTCTTTACAATATGATAGCGAATGTTATAACCGCCTTCCACATCAAATCTTTTTTCATCCATCCTGAAAGTAATATCTATTGATGACGCATTTACATAAATAAGTTGCGTTGTTTGCAAAGGAACCGGCAATGATTGCGCTGATGCATAAACCAGCTTTGCAATACCACACATATCTTTCAATTGTTTTAATCTTAACTCATCCAGGTAAGATTTTTTATACGGTTGTTTTGGTGAAACAGACTGACCTAAATACATATCATATTCAATGCCGTCAGTTCTTATCTTTTCAAAATAAACAGGATATTGTTTTTGTACTTCTTCCTGCATTTTTTCAAGATAATCGGTAATAATAAAATTCAGGTATTGCATTGAATTTTCCAATATGCGCCTCTTTGCATACACTTTACCATTTTTCTCGTCAACTTCTTTAAAATATTTTTTTATAAGATTTTTATTATGTGCGTCTGTAGTTTCAATTCCATCCAAATAAAAATTTACTTTCTCCATAAACGCATCAAAAACAGATTCTTCATTACCTGTGAAAAAAGTTTCTGTTCGTTTCAAAAAATTATCTGCTTCTTTAATAAGTTCACTGCTTGTGTTTTTATCAGTAACTCTTAAATCATTTAATATATTTTTTACCAGCAAAAAATAATGGTGCATGTCTTTATGCAAAGCATTATTTCTTTCAATAGTTGAATTGCGGATATCAATAGCGCCATATAACGGATGAACATTCTCAAAGCGAATTTCATCCATCCGCTTCATTGAATCTTTACCTGCCGTTTTTATATAGTTCCATGCAACTTCATTAAACTTCCAAAGAACAGAAGATTGAATGGATGTAAAATTTGTTCTTATAACATTGTTGATATTCGCCGTAAATTCTGTTTGACTTTGGTGCATTAACTGACCTAAAATTGGTATGGCAGCATCAATGCTGTTTAATAAACTTTCATCTATAAGTGCAACTTCTTTTGCAGCTACTTCCAGTACACCTGCCACTTCATTATTGTAAAACACAGGTATTATTGAATAGCCGTTAAAACCAAATTCTGAAAAAGCTTTAGATAATTCATCGGATTTTTTTTCTTCGTTTGTACATTCTTTTTTAATGATGGTTTGAGGGTTCTGTAAATATGCATTTATCCATTCAAGAAAAGTTGATTCGGGTATATTTAATTTTTTAGAAATATTAATTAAAATGCTGTGCGCATAATTGCCATAATAAGAAACCAGCCTGTCGTTTAATTTTAAAAATGGAAGCAATCCAAACGTTATATGTTGCCTGCCGCATAACTGTTCAAGCAGTTCAACAACTGCTTTGTATGTTTCGTTATAATCATGCGGATTATGTTTTATAATAATACTCCTCATTTTATGCAGCGCATATTTTGGGGTAATATCAGCAGCTAGTACTATGGAGAAACCTTCAAACGAAAATTCAGATAATGGTAAAATTTTTTCAAGCTCATTAATTGATTTAATGTCTGCCAACTGTTGCTGTGTCTGCGTAATATTTATTTTGGGCAAACTGCCTTTATGTAAAACTTCTACAAACCGATTATCAATATCAAGACTAAAATACCTGGTGAGCTGCGTTATTTTATCCTTACGCATGTGAATCATTTCTTCTTTCACCAATGGTCGAAAATTATAGAAGCGTTCAAGTATAAGCGTATACGATAATTTTTTGCGCCTGTATTGTATTAATGCTTTAAAGTCTTTAATATTTGTGCTTTCATCGGTTATCCTGTTTTCTACAAGTGCCTGGAAAGCCTCTGTACTAAGAAAGAATAAAGGATTCATCGGCACACCTAAAGCAAGTGCGAGCTCTTTTTCATTTGATAAAGCCGGTAATATTGTGCCTTCCAGTAAATCAAAGATGTATGTGTATTTTTCAAGTGCAGAAATTTTTATTGGCGTAAGTAACTCAGGATTTTTTTTGAAATGTTTTAAAACAAACCTGTAAAATTTTGCTCTTAGTGTATCACTATCTTTTAGTTTTTCTTCTAAAAAATCAGTAAACTTTTTAAAGGAAACATAACCATCAGCGTCTTTTTGAGATTGTGCATGCGGAAGTATGTGAAAAATTTTGTACTGCATAAGTTAATTTATCTCGCCGTTTTTGTAATATTATACAAAGCTCGCATAAAATAAAAAATAGCACAAGATGTTCAATGCTTTAATACAAGAGGTTTTGTAAATGCCTGCAGTATTCGTAAAATTGCAAGAGCTTTAATCGTACCAAAACACTAAACAAATGTTTTTTCTTAACAACTACTATTATTATATCATTATTGGGTTGCAAATTATTTGTGTGGTTCATTGTTTGCGCAAAGGCACGCAAACAATGTGGATATGGCTTATTATTTTTCTTCCGCTTATTGGCTGCATTGCATATATAATTATGGAAATACTTAACAGAAACAGCATACAGCAAGTGCAATCTGGAATGGGCAATATTATTTATGCTGCAGGCAAAATAAAAAAACTGGAAAAACAATTAGAGTTTTCTGATACATTTAATAATCGCATCATGCTTGCTGATGCATATCTTTCTGCGGGCTATACAGAAAAGGCAATACAACTTTATGAAACAAGTTTAACCGGCGCGTTTAAAGATAATGAGCATGTGCTGATACAATTAGTAACTGCTTATTACGAAGTGCAGCGATATAACGATGCAATAAAAGCTGCAAAAAAAGTTTATAATAATCCTGCATTTCATACACACGGGCATGTGCTTTATGCAATGGCTTTAGATAAAATTGGTGAAGCTGATTTGGCAGAAAAAGAGTTTAATACAATGAAAGGCAGGTATTCTTATTTTGAAGCAAGATATCAATACGGGCTTTTCCTGATAAATAAAAACCGCGTTGGCGAAGCACAAAAAATTTTTAATGATATAGTGAATGAATTTTCTTACTTAAGTTCATTTGAAAAAAGAAACAATCGCGTTTGGTATAATAATGCAAAGCAGGAATTGAGAAAAATTAATTCGCCGGCAACAGTAAATTAAAAATCTTCAGTTTATTATTTAATGTTTACATCTTTAAAACAGCACATAAAAAAATACATCAGTTTTAATGATGAAGACTTTTCAAACATTTTTGATTTTTTTCAGCATATACCATTAAAGAAAAAAGAAAACCTGCTCCTTGAAGGAAAAATTTGCCACGCAAATTATTTTGTTGTGCAAGGTTGTTTGCGTTTATTTTTTATTAATGAAAAGGGTGTTGAACAAACCATACAGTTTGCTATAGAGAATTGGTGGTTATCTGATTATACTTCATTTGAAAAACAACAACCAGCTACATTTTATTTACAGGCAGTTGAGAAATCAAACGTGCTGGCTTTAACTTATAATAAGCAGGAAGAAATGCTGCAACAGTTTCCACAAATGGAAAGATATTTCAGGCTGATGCATCAACGTGCGAATGCAGCAGCACAATTCAGAATAAAAGGTTTGTATAATCTCTCAGGAGAAGAACGCTATCACCAGTTTTATAAACGTTACCCGGAATTCGTACAACGTGTGCCGCAATATTTGCTCGCTTCATTTTTAGGTTTTACACCCGAATATTTAAGTGAGATAAGAAGCAAAAAACTTTCTTAAACCAGTTTAAGCAACCACGCAATCAGTATGTTTAGCTTTGCTCCGTTAAATAAATAGTTATGGAACAAAGAATAAAAATTGCAGAAGTATTTCCCGAGGCTTATAAAGGAATGTATGCTTTATCAGCAAGTTTACGTAAAACAGGTTTAACGCCCATTCAAAAAGAATTAATTAAAATAAGAGCTTCTCAAATTAACCAGTGTGCGTTTTGTTTGAACATGCATACGCGAGACGCGTTAAAAGTTGGTGAAACGCAACAGCGAATTTTTTTATTGAATGCGTGGCGGGAAACTGATCTCTTTACAGATGAAGAAAAGGCTATGCTTGCGCTTACAGAAGAAGTTACATTAATCAGCAAACACGGTGTTAGCAGCGAAACTTATAATGAAGCAAAGAAATTTTTTAGCGATGAAGTAATTGCACAAATAATTATGTCAACCGTTTTAATAAATTCATGGAACAGGATTGCAGTGAGCACACATACACCGATTGAAGATTAATTTTAAACAGTACTTAAAAAAGGCTGATGAGGTAATTCAATGTTATTTTCATCAGCCTATTTTATTTTTAGCATTATAAATTAAGAACTGGTTTAGTGACAACAAGATTTTGTATGAAAATGATACGGCTGTTTTATTGCAGCAATAAATTCTTTTACATCTCACCTGTATTCAGCCACCTTGTACAATCTTCTCCAAGGTTTTCAACACACATTTTTTCATAACGTTCGTTATCTTCTTTTGTAAGAATATCTTTCCAACGCCCATTGGTGCCTTTGTTTATAAAAGCATCAGAACCGCCATCCCAAAATGCGCCGCCAAGCGGAACACTTTTAACCGAATTTTTTTTCATGTAATCAAAACTGCAATGTTCAAGAATATCATTCCACTTTGATTCATCAATTTTTATATCGAGAAAATCTGCAACCTTTCTTATTTCGCGCGGCATATCTTCTTTCATCTTTGCAAAATGTATAAGATGAACGTTTGGAAGATTTCTTATTGCCCACCACGATTTTATATTCTCCCAAAAAGGCCAAAAAGGAAAGCCGTCTTTATCAAGCCAATCCCTGAAGTATTGAACAATATCGCTTGTTGGTTTTTCAATGGGTGGACCAACGCGACCCGGAGTATCATTTAATGCATGATACCAAAATTCATTTGCAGTTACATGATGATTATACATACTCCACACCACATCGCGGCCATCTCTTCCTATATAAATATATTTTGCTTTTGGTGAAAATACCAGTGCATCAACAGGCAGATGTGTTTTTATAAAACGACGATGTTGCTGTTGTTCAACAGCAGGCAGTTTTATTTCTTTTGGCGGGACACGCAAATCAAGCCAGGGCGACATTTCAGCAACTTCCAAATCTTCTGCACCATTAAAAATTAATTGCGAAACTATTTGCTGCAACCAGGTAGTTCCCGATTTAGCATACGTTGCAATAATAATATCATCATCTCTAAATTTAAAATCATTCCAGATAGTTGAATCGAAATGATGGTTGTGAAGTTCGCGGGTTTTCTTTGGCAGATTCATCGTTTCCATAACGTGTAAGTTTTAGTTTAAAAGAAAGATACAATAATATCATAAAAAGTTTTTCTTTCCTCTTTTTTGAATAACTATTCAATTTATTTTATGCTTGCTCCAACAATCTTATAAATTTTACCATCTGCTTTTGTGAGGATATATAATTCTCCCTGCGCATCTTTTCCAAAACGGAGATCTACTCTCCCGCTGCCGCATAAAGCAGATAATTTTTTTATTGAATCGTTAATAGAAATCTGCCATTCCTTTATTGTTGCTTCGCTGCCCTGGTGTATATCCTTTATATCAATATAAAATAATCTGCCGGTTGGAATATCACCAAATAAAAATTTTCCCTTTAACTGTCGCACTGCAGCACCGGTATATTCATATCCGCCGCAAATTGCTTTGCCTTCATCATGATCATACTCTGCAATTGGGTATATAATGTGATAGCTGCTGTCGTTTGGCGGAAGCGGATGAACTTTATTCAGATCACCATAAGGATTTAAAGAAAAATTTCCTTCACGTATTGGCCATCCATAATCATTTCCTTTTTTTATAAGATTGATTGATTCAATATTTCCATGACCAATATTACAAGCCAGCATTTCACCCGAATGCATCCACGTAAAGCGATGCGGATTACGAAATCCATAAGCATAAATTTCACCTAAATCATCTTTATTTTTTACAAAAGGATTGTTTGAAGGAATACCATATTTTTTATTTGCACTGTTATTACCTGATGGATCAATGCGCAAAATAGTTCCCCAGGGTTTTTGTTTACTATGCGCTAAAAAAGCATAACCATTTTCTGTGCAGCCACCATCTCCAATACCTATATACAATAAACCATAATCCTCATCGCCTGGTTTTGCAAGCGGATTAAAACTTATTTCCTGCGCGCCATGAATTCCGCTCACCATATTTATGCGCAATAATTCGCGGCTTGTTCCTTTAAAAATTTTTGCATTTGGATCATCAGCCTTCCATTCTGTAAGCACCCATTGCAATGCAACAGGTATTGAATCATCATAACTAAAATCTGCTTTAGCTGAATTTGCTTTTTCTGTATGCGTTGTATAAAACAAACCATTCTTTGCAAACTGCGGATGAAACGCAAAACTTCCAAAACCTGTTGCAAGCCCCGGTTCGTTTATAAAGTTTGGCTTTAGTTGTGCCATGTCCATATAAACAGTTGTATGATTATTTTCAAGCGCATATAATTTGCCACGCAGATCAACAATAAATATTTTTCCTATGTTTGGCTGATAATCGAGTTTGGTAATTCTTGCCAATGGCTTTTTATTGCTGTCACTCGATGCAGGAACCTGCGTAACCAATTGCAGTTTTACAATAAGGTTTGATAATTTTATTTTTTCAGGAATCGGGTCTTTTATTCCTGTTGTTGTATCATTTATTTTACGCTCGTTATGCGTGTTTAAAAAAGCAATAATGTTATTTATTTCATCATCTTTTAAAGAAAAAAATGAAGGCATCAATGTTTTATAAAAGCGATGTAAAGAGTCTGCACGTTTATCGTTTGCTTCAATTAATTGCTCGGGGTTATGAATAAATTTATGCAGCCATTCAGCAGAAACTTCCTTCGTAATTCCGCTTAACTGCGGGCCAATATTATTTTGTTTGAAGTTGTGACAACCACTGCAGTTTTTATCAAATAAAATTCCACCGGAATTAATTGCAGCCGTATCAGAAGAAATTAAATTATTGTTTGATGTTAAAGAATTGCAGGAAACCAGGCATAATAAAAAAAGAAAAACACCCGGACTGTATAAAAAAATTTTTTGCATACGCATAATTAAACAAA
>JAICKT010000598.1 GCA_025927795.1 Parafilimonas sp.
TCTTTTTTTAATCGTGCACCGTTGCATGTAGCGCAGGTTTTCAGCGTCATATATTTTTGAACCCAATCACGTAAAACTTCCGTGCTGTAAGATGAGGAGAACCATCTTTTCAACATTGGAATAATACCTTCATAACTTCCTGTATATTCATTTGGCACCGTTTCATCATCCGTATTTACTTCAAGCGAAGGGTTAATATTTTTATCGCCATACAATAACAGGTTCAATTGTTCTTCCGGAAGTTTGCTAACGGGTATATCTAATTTTATTTTACACTTTTTTGCAAATGCTTCCACCTGCTGAAATACACTGGCATCTCTTTCTTCGCCCAACGGAGTTATAGCACCTTCTCTTACCGTTTTAGATTTATCCGGCAACACCAAATCCATGTCAATCGTAAACACACTGCCTAATCCTTTACATGTAGGGCAGGCGCCATAAGGTGAATTAAATGAAAAAGAATTGGGTGAAGGTTCTTCATAAGATAACCCTGTGTCTTCACACATCAATTGTTTGCTGTAAGATGAAAGTTTATTCTCGCCTTCTGTTTCAACAAACATTAAATCTTTTCCCATCTTTAATGTTTGTTGTACGCTTTGGCTTAAACGATGACGAAATTCATCACTCACTTTCAACCTGTCAACCACAACTTCTATATCATGAATTTTATAACGGTCAACCTGCATTTTTGGCGTTATATCTTTTATCTCACCATCAACACGAACTTTTACAAAGCCTTTTTTTCTTATCTCTTCAAATAGTTCACGGTAATGTCCTTTCCTGCCACGCACCAGCGGCGCCAATAAAGAAATTTTTTTAGTATTAAATTTTTGAAAAATGTTGTTTACAATTTCTTCCTCGCTCCACTTCACCATTTTTTTTCCGGTGTTATAACTGTATGCTTCGCCGATACGGGCATATAACAGGCGCATGAAGTCATATATCTCCGTAATTGTTCCAACAGTAGAGCGTGGATTTTTATTTGTGGTTTTTTGTTCGATAGAAATTACGGGTGAAAGCCCGGTTATTTTATCAACATCGGGTCGTTCCATTTCACCAATAAACTGTCTGGCATAAGCGCCAAAGGTTTCCATGTAGCGGCGCTGACCTTCTGCATAAATGGTATCAAAAGCAAGCGAAGATTTTCCGCTGCCGCTGATGCCCGTTATAACAACTAATTTATTTTTTGGAATTGTAATATCAATGTTCTTCAGGTTGTGTGCCCTTGCGCCGTAAACTTCTATGGATTCATCAACTGAAGGTTTCTCTTGGTTAACTTTATTTTCAGCCATACAATCAGCCGAAATTACAAAATGTGCAGTATTTATTTTGTTATTATTGCTGTGCCGCAAGCATCAGGAATAGGTAAGTAATTTATATTTTTTGTATTACAAAAATCAAGTACAGCTTTTCTTGCACCTTTGTACAAATCATTATTAAAATCATGCACAAATATGTAGCCTTTGCTTTCGAGCTTCGGATAAAAAAATTGTAAGCCGCTTAAAATTGGTTCGTATAAATCTGCATCAATACTTACAAAACAAAATTTATCATCAACACCAATTGCAGATTCAGGAAAATATCCTTTCTTAACAATACAGTTATCTCGATATTTCATTTTGTTTAAAACCAGTTCAACACTTGTATCAGAAAAATCCTGTTCACCACTTGAAAAAGATTTTTGTTTTTCTGTACTAATGTCTTTTGAATTAAAGCCTTCAAATGTATCGAACAGGTAAAGTTTTTTATCCGGAAATAATTGATTTAAACGCTTGGCAAATTCACCTTTGTAAACACCAAGCTCTGCAATATTGCCTTTAATATTATGTGTTTTGATTTCATTAGCGCATAATTCTAATGTTGTATATCTTACAAAATCCAGGTTGTGATCAAGTTCCTGTTTGAAGGATGAATTAAACGTGAGGGATTTTGATAAATGTAATTTTTTACTGGCCAGTAATTTTGCAAATGGTTGATATAACGATTTAAAA
>JAICKT010000276.1 GCA_025927795.1 Parafilimonas sp.
GTATCTGCAGCAATAGCAAGTTCACTTGCGGTAAATGCTTTGCCATCTAATAATGACCACAAAATAGTTGCTCTTATTGGTTCTCCAACAAATGCTGCCGTTTCTTTAAAATGATTTTTCATTGCAATCACATTTCATTTAAGATTGAAGTATTCTTTCTGAAAGTTATTTTATTTTACAATATGAACGAAACATTCTTAAAAATTAAAAAACTGTTCGTCGGTAAATGGGCAGGAGAGGGTTTTGCAAAATTTCCTACCATTGATGATACGGCTTATACAGAACAACTCGAATTTATCCCGGATGAATATAAAGACGCAATTTTCTTCAGGCAAAAAACATGGTATAAAAATGATACAGATAAAAACGGACATACCGTTTTTTGGGATACAGGTTTTATTATTTTAAAGGAAGATAAAATTGTTTTGTATAGTGTGCAGGTTGGCGGACGAATAGAAACCTATGAACTGGCTGAAATAATAAACAGCACTTTTACTTTCAACAGCAATTCTATTTTACAAGATCCAAAAGCTACAAAATCGCAAAGAATTTTTAGAGTGAACGCTGATAGCTTTCATTATGAATTAAACATGGCTACACATGCTGCTGACTTTCAAAATCATTTAAAAGCAGATTTAAAGAGATCAGATTTTAAATAAAAAAATTATACACATGAAAACTGAAGTGAAAACTTCTAACGCACCCGAACCCATTGGCCCGTTTAGCCAGGCAGTTGTTGCCGGCAACATGGTATTTGTTTCTGCTCAACTGGCTAAGAACACCACAACAAATAAAATGGTAATGGATAATATTGAAGCAGAAACAAAACAGGTAATGGAAAATATTCGCGCCATTTTAAAAGAAGCAGATGTTGATTTCACCAACGTTGTAAAGAGCAGTATTTTTTTAAAAGATATGCAGCATTATGCAAAGGTGAATGAGGTGTATAGCTCTTATTTCAATGCTCCATATCCGGCACGCGAAACAATACAGGTTGGCGCTTTGCCAATGTATGTAAATATTGAGATATCAGTTATTGCATTAAAGAAATAATCATTTAACGCATAGTGATATTAAATTGTTAGCATACTATTATAAAGGATTGTTCTTTGCGCGTCATGTTGAACAAAGAAGCATCTTATGAATTTAAGTTGTTAATAACATAAGAGATTTCTTTTCCGATAAATTGAGATTGAGATGATATTCTTTTTTACTTCGTTTAAGAATAAATAACCTGAATTCACATTAATTCTAATAGCATATATAGGTATTTTAATTCATCGAATTTATTAAGCAGTTTGTCGAATTCATTTATAAATTCTTCATGTAAAAAAGTAGCTTTAGTGTTATAAACTTCTGCGATGGAATTTGATAACGACAGACCCGTAAAAAAAGCTTACAGAATTGAAATATTATATTGGGTTTTGCTTGCAGTAATGAACCCGCTGGTAAATTGCCTTACTTTTTTTTTGCACGACGCAAAAATCTGGTGGTTTTTGTTTCTTGTTAATCTTTTTTTATTGCCAGCTTATATTTTTTACTCACTAATAATTGTTCGAAGGTTTTTGTTTGAAAAAAAATATATATGGTTTTTTGCTTTAACTATTTTGTTTTTAGCAATTATACAACTGCTGCTGGATGGCATTTATTCACTTATTTGGGATTTCTCCAATCAAATTGAACAATCTTATTTTACCTACAGTTTAGGAACTGCTGTAAGAGAAAGCTTGTGGAGTGTTATTTATACTTTAATTGCCATCGGAATTTATTTTATTAAAAAAGCATTAGACGAACGTGAACTTTTAGTGGCGCTTGAAAAAGATAGTAACAGTTTTCGCTTAAAATATTTGCGTTCACAATTAAACCCACTTTTTCTTTTTAATACTTTAAACAGCATTTATTCACTCAGCATGCAGAAGTCTGATAAAACACCGGATGTAGTTGTAAAATTAGCAGACCTTATGCGCTATCTTATTTATGAATGTAATGAAGAAAAAGTTGCGCTGAATAAGGAAATAGAATTTATTCAGAATTATATAGAGATTGAAAAAATAAGATATAATGCGGATGTACGATTTACCATTGAAGGAAACACAGATGAAATAATGATTGAACCTTTTTTATTTATTTCTTTTGTTGAGAATGGTTTTAAACATGCGTTTGATAATGCTTATTCAAATGCATTTATTTATATAAGTATAAAGGTTCAGCCTGAACAAATTGAATTATCTGTTGTAAACAATACAAGCATTGATCTTGAAACACAGGCGAAGAAGGTTCAGGGCACCGGTTTACGAAACAGCAAAAGCATTTTGGAATTATTGTACCCAACTACACATGCGCTTAATATTATTCAAACAGAAAAAGAAGAAAGCAGAAAAAGTGAATTGCGCATAATAAATGCAAAAAAAAGATTGGAAAGCCTTTACCCGGATTCTCATACGCTTGATGTAATTTTAAGTAATAATGCATTTACAGTTTCATTAATTATAAAACCAATTCATGCAAAGTTTTAAAGCAGGTAAAAATTTAAGTTTGAATAAATATTTTGCGTCTTTGCAAACTTGTTTTCTTTGCGTGATAAAACCCGGCTTACTTGATAAAATGTATAATAGTTGAAGATGAAACGCTGGCGCAAAATGTTATCCAGTCTCACTTACAAAAAACAGAACAGTTTAAACTTGTAGGTGTTTGTAACAATGCTTTAGAAGCAAAAGAAATTTTATCTAAGCAGGAAGTTGATCTTATTTTTTTAGATATACAATTGCCCGGAATGACGGGTTTAAATTTTCTGCGCAATCTGCAAAACCCGCCGCTGGTTGTACTTACAACTGCATATTCTGAATATGCATTGGAAAGTTATGAGTTTAATGTAATAGATTATTTGCTGAAGCCAATTTCGTTTGAACGCTTTTCAAAAACGATTAATAAAATTGTTGAAGGGAAATTGTTTAGTCAGCTAAAAGAAAATGAAAGACAGCTCACCGATCACATTTTTATTAAAAGCAACGGCAAATTTTTTAAAGTAAATTTTTCAGAAATTATTTATGTTGAAGGCATGAAAGATTATCTTAAAATTCATACTGCAGATTATAAATTAGTAACACATCAAACTATGAGCGAGATGGAAAAAGTATTGCCTTCTAAACAATTTATACGCGTTCATAAATCATATATTATCGCACTGGCACACATTAAATCTATCTATGGAAATATTATTGAAACCGGTAAAGCAAGCATTCCTGTCGGAATAAATTATAAAGAAAAAGTAATGCAGCTAACAGGTAAAAAATTACAATAATATTGCCGGTATTCATAGCGAAAATATCTGTTCTTATCTTTAACAATTAGCAGCATATAATTTGCAGTACAATAGAAAAATACAATCATGAAGAAAATCATTTTATGTTTAGCGATTTTGCTGTCATTCAGCGCTACAAAATTGCTTGCTCAAAATAATGGTCAGCAAATGCAGCAAGCGTGGCAATCTTATTTAAAAGATTCTGTACAGTTATCTGATGCCATGACGGATTCGGTTTTGGCAATACGCACACAATACCGGCCGCAAATGCGTGATATATTTATGGACCAATCTTCGAGCGCTGCCGATAAACAAACAAAAATGCAAAACCTGAGATCTGAAATGGATGTTCGATATAAAGCTGCAGGTTTAACAGATGACCAGATACAGGCAATTCATAAGCATGAAGATGAGATGAGAGCGCGAATGATGAGCAGGAATAATGGTGGTGGACAATAATATCTTATTGGTGTAAAAATGAAAGGGACTGTTTATTAGCAGTCCTTTTTTATTCAGCCTTTGTGTAACCTAAATTAATTATCTGAAAAATAATTTTTTTAGTTGTCTATATTAAGGTTTCTCAAATGAAAATGGATTTTCCGCTTCAGAAGAAAAAGAAAAACCCGCGTTTGCAAAATCACCAACAAAACCTGGTACAATAGTTAGTTTTAAATCTTTACTGTTTTGATAGTTGATTAAATAGCTGCTTATTTCCCCGCTTACAAAATGTAAAATAAGCGTATCAAACAAAAAATATAAAAAGCAAACTTTTTAATTCGCATGTTGCGCATATTAATAATGTGCCTGCACAGTAATATAGTTTGTCTTTTTATTGTCATGTGTTGCGAACTATTAAAATTAGAAAGAAATGCATTTCATTTGCAATTAGAACAACAAATAAGCCTTTCAAACGTATATTTAATGTATCTAAAATTAATATCTGAATGAAGCTGATACGCTCTGCAGCCTGCTGCTTACTACTAACCCTTTTATTTTTTAATACCAAAGCGCAGCTTTATAAAATATCCATCGAAAAAAAGATTGATAAAGCATCTCTTATTGTAGAAGGAAAGGTTACTGAACAACATGCTTTCTGGAACACAACGCATACAATTATTTATACAGCTAATACAGTGAAGGTTTATAAATTATTTAAAGGAAAAATAGTATCAAAGCAGATAGAAATTTTAACGCAGGGTGGCAGTGTTGGCAATCGTTGCCTGGTTGTAAGTGATTTATTACAGTTGCATAAAAATGAAACGGGAATGTTTTTTTTATATGAAAATGCGATGAAAATATCTTCACCTTTTACAAAAAATATTTTATATGATGTTTACAGCAGTGAGCAGGGATTTCTTAAATATGATTTAGAAAATGATGAAGCCTATGCACCATTTGCAGATTATAAAAATATTGTGCAAAATCTTTACAGCATAATTAATAAAAGAACAGGCGCTGAAGAAAAAATAATTGATACTTCTTTACAATTAAATGCAGGAAATGTAAGTAATGGAACTGGCGGAACATTAGGTACTATTTCATCTTTTTCACCAGCAACTGTACACGCGGGTGCTATAAACGATAACATAAATAATATTTTAACCATTAATGGTTCGGGTTTTGGCGATTCACCTTCTGGTTCTGCAGGCGTTAAGTTTAAGGATGGAAATAATGATAAGCTAACGCCCACTTATAAAATTGATTATAATTCACCTTATATAATTTCATGGGCAGATTCTAAAATTGTATTGCATGTGCCTGACCGTGCTGCTACAGGTGCATTTGCTGTTGAGCTGAGTGATGGAACTACTGTAAACTCTTCAACAGATTTAAATGTTTTTTTCGCTGTGTTGGATGCAGAATTTACTATTGGTACTAAAGATTATGTTAGTGAACCAAGATTGATGAATACAAACGGTTCAGGCGGATACGATTATCAATTTAGCACAAGCACAGCAGGTAATGGTGTAAACTTTGCAACATCACCTGCAAAAGAAACTTTTGAGCGTGCAGCAACAACATGGAGGGAAATTGTTGGCGCTAATCTTAATGCGGGCTCAACTACTACGGTTCAGGAAGTTAAAGATGATGATGTGAATGTTATTGTATTTGATAATGATAATACAGGCGTTCCGAAAATGGGGGATGGTGTTTTAGAAGCAACGTACAGTTGGTTTTCTGCCTGTCAATCAGGTTCGCAATTATTAAATGCACAAAAAACAGGTTTCGATATTTTGATAAGAAACGATAAGGTTTCTTTAGGTAATAATATCTCTTTGGAAGATGGTCCATGTTTCCCTACCCAAAGCAGTTACGATCTTGAAATGATAATATTACACGAGTTAGGTCATGCTTTAAATCTTGCACATATTAATGATGATTATGAAGATGGTGGCAATGGTTATGCAACAGTTAATCCATCTTCGGTTATGCATTATGCAATTCTGGATTATGTAAACAGAAGATCGCCGGATGCGGCTGCTTACCAGGGCGCTTTATATACTATAACTCCTCAAAATAATACTTATGGAAGTTGTGGTTTGTTTGCCAAAGAAATGACGCCGCTTGCTGTTACACCCATCAGCAATGATGAGTGCCCTTCAACATTTCCTGCAACGGAAATTGCTGATAATACGAAAATATTTTTTGATCTTATACATGCAACCAGCGATAAACTTACTGATCCTTCATTCAAACAGGTGAATTGTAAAAACACCGGAAC
>JAICKT010000346.1 GCA_025927795.1 Parafilimonas sp.
GTTGTAATGCGTTTTAATGTTTCATCATCCAACAAACCTAAAGGAGCAACTACCTGCAAATTGTTATTGGTGCTGCCATCATTTAACGCAATAAACTGGTTATTGCGAAACGTACGCACCCAACCCATAACAGTAATTTGTTGTCCCGTTGCTTCAGCAGATAATACTTCTTTAATTTTTGTTCTCTTGTTAAACATAGCTTGTAAAAAAAGGACGGCAAAGATATAATAGTATAAAAGAACGAAAACTAATTCTTGTTCGTAATTATGTTATTTATCAATACATATTTAACAATCATTCTCACCGAAAAAATTTGCATTTATATTTTGCGTTGTATTTTTGCACCAGTTCTTTGTATCACTTATCAAGAAAGGCTGAGGGAATGGCCCGATGAAGCCTTGGCAACCTATCCATTCAAAATGAGAAAAGGTGCCAACTCCATCCTGATGAATATCGGGAAGAGATAAGTCAGATAAAATGCTCAAGATTATTTTAATCATATTCAAAAGCTCTTCTGATTTATCGAAGGGCTTTTTTATTTACGCCTTCTTGCAGTGTTCATGAATGTTTAACATCAATAAATTTTGCGATGAAAACAAAACTCAATTACATTTGCAGAGCATTTAACCAAAAAATGTTACAAGCACAGCAAGATATTAAAATCAATAATACGCACACCAACATGTGTATTTGCTGTATTTGTTGTTGTATGCCGCAAGGCATAAATATTTAATTCCCCTCGCCGGGCTTAGCCCGTTTTTATTCGAACAATTTTCTCAAACGAAAAGCAAAAGCTTAAGCTGATGCGAATTCAAATTCTTCTTTCACAACACAAAAAAATTTTTTATGGGTTACCGTTTCGAAACTTTACAATTACACGCAGGTCAGCAAATTGACCCCACAACAAAATCACGCGCCGTTCCAATTTATCAAACAACTTCTTTCGGCTTTGATAACACAGAACATGCAGCCAATCTTTTTGGCTTAAAACAATTTGGCAATATTTATACGCGCATCATGAACCCCACCACCGATGTGTTTGAGCAACGCGTTGCAGCATTGGAAGGTGGTGTTGCAGCACTGGCAACTGCTTCAGGACAAGCGGCACAGTTTCTTGCGCTCACTAATATTTTGCAGGCAGGTGATAATTTTATTTCCAGCTCATATTTATATGGCGGCACTTACAATCAATTTAAAGTTTCTTTTAAAAGATTAGGCATTGATGTGCGCTTTGCAGATACTGATGATGTAGAAAATTTTGTAAAGCATATTGATAAAAACACTAAGGCAATTTATCTTGAAACAGTTGGTAATCCGCGTTTGAATATTCCCGACTTTGAAAAATTTGCAGCGCTTGCAAAAGAATATGATTTGCCATTGGTGATTGATAACACTTTTGGTGCCGCTGGTTATTTATTTAAACCGTTTGAATGGGGGGCAAATGTTGTGGTTGCATCTGCAACGAAATGGATTGGTGGTCATGGTACGAGCATCGGCGGAATTATTGTTGATGGTGGAAATTATAATTGGGGCAACGGAAAATTTCCGCAGTTTACTGAACCGAGCGAAGGTTATCATGGTTTAAAATTCTGGGAAGTTTTTGGTGAAGGCAATCCGCTTGGTTTACCAAATATTGCATTTGCTATTCGTGCAAGAGTGGAAGGCTTAAGAGATTTTGGTCCTGCGGTTAGCCCATTTAATTCATTTTTGTTTTTGCAGGGATTGGAAACTTTGAGTTTGCGTGTACAACGCCATGTAGATAATGCACTCGCATTGGCGCAATGGTTAGAGCAACATCCGCAAGTAGAATTTGTTTGGTATCCGGGATTGAAGAGCAGTCCATATTATCAGCTTGCAAAAAAATATTTGCCAAAAGGTGCCGGTGCAGTTTTACAATTTGGTATTAAAGGCGGAATTGAAAATGGTCGCAAATTTATTGATTCATTAAAGCTAACAAGTCATTTGGCGAATATGGGTGACGCAAAAACGTTGGCAATTCATCCTGCATCTACAACACATGAACAATTAAGTGAAGAAGAACAAAAAGAAGCCGGTGTGTTACCAAACCTTGTACGCATTAGCGTAGGCATTGAACATATTGATGATATTAAAGCAGACTTTGAACAAGCGTTTGAAGCTGTGTTTGCAAAATCGTTTGTGGGTTAATTGTAATTTTTGTGTTTGACGGTCCCGCATAATGCGGGATTCGTCAGGCACATTTGAAGTTTCGAAGTTAAAAGTTTCATTGGTTTCAATGTTCTTTAACATGAAGCTTAACTCTGAAACCCTGAAACAAATAATATGGTAAAAACATTTACATACAAAGGCACATTTAAATTAGAAGGTGGTGCTGTATTAAACGGATTTCATCTTGCTTATACAGCGCATGGAAAATTAAATGCAGCAAAAGATAATGTAGTTTGGATATTTCATGCCCTTACTGCAAACAGCGACCCCGCAGAATGGTGGGGCGGATTAGTTGGCAATGATAAATTCTTTGACCCAAAAAAATATTTTATTGTTTGTGTGAACATGCCGGGCAGTTGTTACGGAAGTATTGGTCCGTTTGATATCAATCCAAAAACAAATAATTCATGGTATCATGATTTTCCGTGGTTCACTACACGCGATATGATTCGTGCTTATCATCATTTAAAAAATTATTTAGGCATTGAAAAAATTCATATCGGGATTGGTGGCAGTATGGGCGGACAACAATTATTAGAATGGGCAATTGAAGAACCAAAATTGTTTGAATATATTTTTCCGATAGCAACAAATGCATTTCATTCTGCATGGGGTGTTGCATTTAATGCATCGCAGCGCTTTGCAATAGAAAATGATGCAACATGGAAAAATAAAGATGTTGATGCAGGTTTGGAAGGAATGAAAACAGCACGCTCCATCGCGTTACTTTCTTATCGCAGTTATGATACATATAAGCTCACACAAAAAATAATTTCGGATGATTTAAAAAGTAAAGAACGTGATGCAGAATCCTATCAACATTATCAGGGCGAAAAATTAGCTAAACGCTTTAATGCATTTAGCTATTATTTTTTAAGTAAAGGAATGGATACGCATAACGTGGGAAGAAATCGTGAAAGCGCAGAAAAAGCATTGGCACAAATTCGCGCAAAAGCTTTGGTGATTGGCATTTCAAGCGATATACTTTTCCCTTTAATTGAACAGGAATTTTTAGCAGCACATATTCCGCATGCAGAATATCGCGCTATTCATTCTCCGTATGGGCATGATGGATTTTTATTAGAGTATGAGCAAATTGAAGAAGCAATAAAAACTTTTTTATATAATAACGTTGAAGAGAAAAAATTAGTAAATGTTTAGAACGTCATTTCGACATAGGAGAAATCTCTACAGAATTTTAAGTTTAAAGTATCCAGAGATATCTCATTCCCTCGACATGACGACATCAAAATAATTTAATCAGTAATAAAATGGGCAAGTCAATTAATAATAATTATCACAAAAAATTAGTTATCGGCTTATTTGGATTTGGAGTTGTGGGCGAAGGTTTGTACAAAGCGTTGCAGCAAACATCATCACTAAATGCAACTATAAAAAAGGTTTGTATAAAACATCCGGGCAAAAAAAGAAATGCGCCGGAAGAATTATTTACAACTGATAAAGATGTTTTATTAAATGATGAAGAAATAAATGTAATTGTTGAAGTAATAAATGAAAGCGAACCGGCTTTTGAAATTGTTTCAACTGCATTATTAAATGGAAAACATGTGGTAAGTGCCAGCAAAAAAATGATTGCAGAACATTTGCCGCAATTGCTGCAACTGCAAAAGAAAACAGGTAAATCATTTTTGTGCGAAGCAGCGGCTTGTGCTTCCATTCCTGTTATCAGAAATCTGGAAGAATATTATGATAATGATTTATTGCATTCTTTAAAAGCCATTGTAAATGGCTCAACCAATTTTATTCTTACAAAAATGTTTGAAGAAGACTTAGATTTTAAAGATGCACTATTGTTAGCACAACAACTTGGATTTGCAGAAAGCGATCCATCATTAGATGTTGATGGTTGGGATGCAATTAATAAATGGATTATTTTATTGGCACATGCTTATGGTATTGTTGAATATCCAACCAATGTTGTATTTAACGGGATACAAAATATACAATTAAGCGATGCCGTTGTAGCGAAAGAAAAGCATTACGATATAAAACTTGTTGCACAGGCTAAAAAATTACTGAATGGGAAAGTTGCTGCGTTTGTATTACCGCAATTTGTAAAGCATGATGAGCCATTATCGTTTGTAAAAAACGAATACAATGGTGTTGTTATAGAAAGTTCATTTGCTGATAAACAATTTTTTTATGGTAAAGGCGCAGGAAGTTTTCCAACAGCATCTGCAGTGCTGAGTGATATTGGTGCGTTGCGTTATAATTATCATTACGAATACAAAAAATTATATCATCACATTGTTCCTGAATTAGCAACCGATTTTTATATAAAAGCTTATGTAAGTTTTGATGACTGGAAGTTTATCCCAAAGGAAAAATTTGAATGGATTGAAGAATGGCATGCAGAAGAAGAACGTAAATATTTAATTGGTGTTATTGCATTCAGTGAATTAAAAATTAATAATTGGTGGAAAGAAAATAATACTTCACTCATATTATCACCTGAACCAATTATTGAAGATGTTGAAATAAGAAAACTGAAGAAAAAAAGTTTGGAGCTTGCAGGTGTTTAATGAATTGTTTTTTAATTTTTATTAAAAACCCTGAAGGTTAAAAGCAGGA
>JAICKT010000099.1 GCA_025927795.1 Parafilimonas sp.
ACTATCTATGAAAAGAATCTACGAGTATTTTGTAATTATTGCGATGTTAGAATAACATATGATCAAGCACTCTAGGCGAAATATTAGATAGCAACCATCAAATTAATGGATAAGAATTTTTCTTCTAGATTACGATAGAAAAAAAAGCAGAGTTTTTCCAGTCCAAATTATAAGAAAAATTCTAAGAGCGTCATTATCTATCATTATAATGATATAATTTCTTTAAAGCAATCGAATGAAATTTATGCCACGCTTAAAAGAAATAATATTAAACTGGTTACGGCTGAAAGCGTGGAAAGTGATGAAACTCCCACACCCGGATTTTTTTATAAAAGACAATTAGTTAATGATGCTGCTTTAGTTGTTACTGATATTTCTCTTGCGGCAACCGGTGCAACAGAAACACTGGAATATTATACAAATAATTTACTATCAAAATCTGTTGACAGCTCTGCCAATTTACTTACCAAAGTTGACTATGGGTACGATAAGCAAAACAGGATTGAATTTATAGAAACACAAACAGATGATACCTCGCGCAACATGCACAGTACAGAAATGCATAAATGGTTTTATACCAATAATGTTCCTGATTCTATGCTGCGTATAAAAGATAGCGCAGATACCACAGTTGTACATTTTAAAAAAGACGATAAGTATAACATTATTGAAGAAATATGGTTAAGAAAAAATAAGGTAATAGAACATTATTTTTATTACTATGATGACAAATCAGAATTAACAGATATTGTTCGGTATAATACGCGGGCAAAACAAATGCTCCCCGATTTTTTATTTGCTTACAATGCTAATGGAACACTTTCACAACTAACACAAATACCACAAGGTTCTTCAGACTATATTATCTGGCAATACGTTTATGATGATAAAGGGCTTAAAGAAAAAGATGTACTCTTTGATAAGCATCAGCAATTACTTGGTACAATAACTTATACTTACCAATAAACGGTCTGCAAAATTCCTCCCAAAAAAATTAATTAAACGTTTGTTTAATTTAAACAATTGTTTAATTTTGTGCCCTGTTTAAAAATCGGGTATGAAAGATAAGCGGATACACATAATTGAAACGGCAATGGATTTATTTGCCGGCAAAGGTTATGAGGGCACTTCAATAAGAGACATAGCAGAAAAAGCTTCTGTAAATCTTGCTATGGTGAGTTACTATTTCGGTTCAAAAGATAAATTATTTGAAAATATTGTTGAGTATAAATCTTCTGTAACACGCGGCATATTAGATGAAATTTTAAAAAATAATAAGCTTTCCGCCATCGAAAAAATTTATGCCATTATAGATTCTTATGTAGAAAAGCTTTTTACTCACCGCTCCTTTCATCGTTTAATTTACCAGGAACTTATACTAAACCAGCGCGAAGAATTACAAAATTCTATCGTAAATAACCTTGCCCCAAATTCAGTTATTATAAAACGGATTATTGAAACTGGTATAAAAAATGGAGAGTTTAAAAAAGTAGATGTAGAGCTAACCCTTGCATCACTTATGGGAACAGTTAACCAGGTTTTGTTATCAAGAAAGTTTTGCAATAAAATCATGAATAAAGACGACGATTATGTGCCTTATGATGATATTAAATTCAGGAAGCGTGTGCGCAATCATTTAAAACAATTGATGGACGCTCACTTATTAAATAAATAAATTAATCAAACAGAATCATGGCTAAAGAAAACCAGGAACAGAAAACGGATATTGAAAATAATCAACCAAAAAAGAAAAAGTCGCCATTGCGTTTTATTATCATAGGCATAATTGTAATTGCAGGTTTAATTTATGGATGGACTAAAATTTCTTATGCAATCACACATGAAACTACTGATGATGCGCAGGTAGAAACCCAAATTACTCCGGTGCTTCCGCGTGTGGCAGGGTATGTAAAAACTATCGCGGTTAAAGATTACGATTCTGTAAAAACGGGTCAACTGCTGGTTGAACTTGATGATGCTGAACTGCAAACGCAATTGTTACAAATGCAGGCAGACTACGAAGCATCAAAAGCAGATATTGCAAATGCGCAGGCTGCGTTAAAAAATGCGCATGTTTCTTTGGGTTCAAATCGTGGCGATATTCAATTGGGTTCAATAAAAGTTCAGCAGGCACAGGAAGATTATCAGCGTAATCAAAATCTTTTTAAAGACCAGGCAATAACAAAAAAACAATTAGACGATAGTAAATTTAATTTAGATCAGGCTATACAACAGTCAACAAACAACCAGAGTGATTATTCAACTGCACAAAGCAGGATTGCTGTTTTGCAGGCAGGTTTACAGAAAGCAGAAGCCGCACTAAGCAGTAAAGCCGCAGCTATTCAGCAACAACAATTAAAAATTTCTTACACAAAAATATATGCGCCGCAATCTGGCAAGCTGGGAAAATTAAATATTTCAACAGGCCAATATGTGCAGGCAGGTGCACCTTTATTTTCTATTGTGAATGATACAACGTATTGGGTGATTGCAAACTTTAAAGAAACACAGATAAGAAAATTTCATCCGGGAATGCCCGTTGCAATTTCCTTAGATGCATATCCGGATTCAACATTAAATGGAACTGTCGGAAGTTTAAGTGAAGCCACAGGTGCAAGATTTTCTATTTTACCTCCTGATAATTCAAGCGGAAATTTTATAAAAGTTACACAACGTGTTCCTGTAAAAATTGACATTACGAATGTACCCCGATATAGAAATATTTTAAGAGCAGGCTTAAGCGCTTATGTAAGCATTCCCACAAAATAGATAGCAGCTAAATAAGATTTTTAATCAAAATCATTTTGCATGAACAGGCTCGCTAAATATATTATTGTTATTACAACCGTTTCTGCTGCGGTTATGGAGCTGGTTGATACTTCCATTGTTAACGTTGCCATTACTGACATGGCAGGAAGTCTTGGCGTAAGCATCGAAGACATAAGCTGGGTAATTACATCTTATGCAATTGCCAACGTAATTATTATCCCGCTTACAAGTTTTTTAGCCGAGTATTTTGGAAGAAAAAATTATTATCTCGCTTCAATGATAATTTTTACACTCGCATCATATATGTGCGGACAGTCAACAGGTCTTGTTGAAATTATTATCTGGCGATTTATACAAGGTGTTGGCGGCGGTGCTTTACTCTCTACATCGCAGGCAATTTTGTTCGATGCGTTTTCAGAAAAAGACAGACCTATTGCATCGGGTTTATTTGGAATGGGTATGGTGCTCGGTCCTACTTTTGGACCAACCATCGGCGGATTAATAATTAATCATTTTAGTTGGCCGCTAATATTTATGATTAACGTTCCAATAGGTATTGTAGCTACATTACTTGCATACACATTTGTTGAAAAGAAACCAAAAGAAGGCGAGCATAAAAAAGGAATGTATATTGATTATACAGGCATATTGTTTCTTGCGGCAGGAATAGGTTGTTTACAATATGTACTTGAAAGAGGACAAACCGAAGATTGGTTTAGCAGTAATACCATTCGCATTTGTTCTGCAATAGCACTTGCAGGTATAGCAAGTTTCATTATTCGCGAATTGAATATTAAAAAGCCTGCAGTTAATTTAAGGGTAATGGGTAATCGCAATCTTGTGTTTACAACCATCTTTACTTTTGTTGTGGGCTTTGGTTTATATACTTCGGTGTTTGTTTATCCTGTTCTTGCGCAGCGGGTAATGGGTTTTACAGCTTACGAAACAGGGCTTTCTTTATTGGCGCCTTCTTTAATTTCTGTAATACTAATGCCTGTTATTGGAAAAGTAATGAGCAAAGGTGTTTCATCTATTCCGTTTGTAGTAACAGGATTTATATTATTTGCGTTATTTACATTCCTTGCTTCGCGAATGAGTCCTGATGCAGGTTCATGGGATTTCTTTTTACCTTTTATTATACGTTCAGCCGGGCTTTCTATGGTTATGTTGCCTTTAATAAACCAGGCAGTTGCAGGATTACAACCAAAAGATTATGCGGCGGGCATTGCATTAAATAATATGATTCGACAATTAGGTGGTGCATTTGGTATTGCTATTGCTAATAATTACATCGCTCATCATTATTTAATACACAGAATGAATTTAGTAAGTAATCTGTCGCAGGGTTCGCCTGCTTTAACACAAAGGCTAAGTTCTATTTCTCAGGGATTAACATCAAGGGCAGGAATTGACAGCGCAACAGCAGCGCACTCTGCACTCGCAATTGTAAATATGCAGGTTGACAGGCAGGCATACTATCTCTCCTATCTTGATACATTCAGATTGATATCATTATTTTTTATACTGATTATTCCGTTTGTAACTTTTTTAAGAGCAAAGAAAAAAACATTTGGTGGCGGAGATAGTGCTGTGATGGAAGCGCATTAAATATAGGCGTCAACACTTTAAAAATGTGGTACACTTAAATATGAAAAAGATATTCCGAGTTAATTAAAAATAAAAAAATGAAAAAATTTCTGGCAACGTTCGCTTTAATAATTATATCAGTAACAGTAATAGCACAGGTTACATCAAACAACGAATTAAAAAACCTTATTGGTGAATCGTTCAGCTATTATCCACGAATGAAAGAAGCATTAAACCAGGTTGATATAGCACAGGAAAGTCTTAACCTTGCTAAAACAAATTTGCCTGTTATTGATGGAACAGCAAGCTATGAATATGTTCAGCCAAAAATTACATTACCACTGCAGATAAACGACGAAACAAAAGAATTTCAGTTTGCACCAGTGAATAATGTTAACGCAAATGTAGGAGCTGAATTTGTGTTGTTTGATTTTGGCAGATTAAAAGCAAATATTGATAAATCAAAATCTGATTTAAAATATGCAATTGATAATGTATTAAACGCGCAAACACAGCTTGCAAGTCAGGTATCAACTGTTTATTATAATATCATTTATTTGAAAAAAGCAATTGCAGTAGAAGACAGCGTTTTAAATTATCTCGATTCAAATAAAAATATTGCACAAGACAGATTAAAAAATGGTGATGCCATAAAACTTGATGTACTGAATCTTCAATCGCAAATTGATGTGGAAACAAATCGTAAAGAAGATCTTTTAAACAATTTGCAAAAACAACTTACTTTATTGCAATACACTACAGGCAATACACAGGTTACAAATAATGCTTTTGATTTTGATGTAAACGTTCAAACTGCGCAGGATGCTTTGAGTAATGCAAAAGAAAATATTCCTGATTTTATTTTAGCTGAAGATCGTGTGCAACAGGCAAAAGCAAATCTTAATATCACAAAACTTACTGATAAACCTTACTTATCGTTAAATGCAAATGCAGGTGTTAAAAATGGTTATGTTCCCGATGTTAATAATCCAAAATTTAATTATGCAGCAGTCGCTACATTTAAAATTCCTATTTATAATGCAAGAACAAAAAAACAAATTATTGTTGCAGAATCACAGGTTAAGCAAAACCAGTTAGCACAGCAAACGCTGAACACTGAATACGAAAAAAATATTCAGCAGGCACTTACAGATATTCAAACCAATACTGAAAAAATAAATAATATGCAATCGCAGATTGAAACTGCAACTTCTGCAGAGCAAATTGCATCAAGCCGTTATTTAAATGGCATTGGTTTAAATACGGATATTACTAATGCAGCGGTAAACCTGCAGCGGATTCTTTTAACCCGGTTGCAGTACGAGTACCAGGTATGTTTAGCAAAGGTTGAATATGCAAGATTAACAGGATATAAATATTGGTAAAAAGTACTTAAACTTCCAACGCTATGATTACTGATTAATCGCCTGCATGATAAAATAAATATTTAAAATAACATAAAGCAGCAGCAATATCTGCGCAGTAATCATATCAAATTTGTTGGCTTGTTTTAATTTACCTTTTTTCAAAACCTGTAGAGACCATGCATTGGCTGCAATTATAAACAGAATAAATAATAGTGTGATACCGTGCAACGTATCAACCAGCGTAAACGTTACAGTTTCCGGCAACGACGCATCAACAATATATTTATTGCCTATCACCGCAAATAAAGAACCCACACTCAAGCTAAATCTTGAATCAATGCTATCAGCATGAATATAAAAACACACATAAGCAATTAGAAATGCTATATACATGCCGATAAACAATTTCCAGAATAACCCTATTGCATCACGGTGAATACTTAGCCGTACTCTAAATGCACTGTAATCAGAATGCGGCTTTGCATAATCCGGATCACCAAAAGCTGTTTCATAAGCCTTGGTTGCTGCAGCCATGCGAAAGCTATCTATCATCCAGCCTTGTAAAGTAAAACGCGGATCATAATGTTTACCTAAAGTATCTGGTTTAAATACCATCGAATTAATATCATATTGTGAATTTTCTATTGAAAGTCTCAGTGTTTGTTTATCAAAAGGAAAATTGGTGATGCGCCAGGAGTCTTTCATTACACACTGTAGTTTCATTAAAATATAAATTTTCCCATTCATTGTATCAACCGTTGTAAAAGATTTTTCAACGTTTTTAGCTAATGGTATTTCAAGGTTATGCATAAAATCAAAGTCCGGATTTTCATATTTCAACCATAGCCAAAAATCAACCGTATATTCCTGGTTTTTAAAATCTATATCGTGAATGCTGGTAATATAAATGCCGGTTACTACAGTGTCTGGCTTTTGCTTTTGCGCAAATAAAAAAGAAACAAAAAAGCAAGCAGTTAAAGTAAAGTGCAGGCGCACCAGCTTTTTTTTCAAAGTATAATTTTAGCAGGTAAGATAAAATATTTTTACATTTCGTAACTAAACACTTTGTACAAAACTTTATTTATCTATTTGTATATTCGGCTTATAAAAAATAAAGCATGAAAAAAATAATCTTTGCACTGATAGTAATTTTTATAAGCTTGAACTTACATGCACAATTAGAAAATACAAAATGGAAAACAACTTTACAGACTGACCAGGCGATTGATGTTATTTTTAACTTTAGTGCAGACACGCTTGACGTAACGAATGCAGGCGATAATTCTGACATTGAAGCTATGAATTATAATCTTGCAGACACGGTGCTAACGCTTCGCAAATTATATGGACAAAGTGAATGCGATACTGCAGCCTTGGGAAAATATTCTTATAAGATTAATGGAAATGAATTATGGATGAAACTAATTTCAGATGATTGTGAAGATAGAGCGAATGTGATACGAGATATAAAACTTGAAAAATCTGAGTAACTTTTTATCTTCATTTATTTCAATATAAATTTAAAATAAGCATCGCTTGTATAAAGTGATGCTTTATTATTTTGTAATTTGAATATAGGTCTTACGCTTAGAAACGCCTGAACATTACTGAATGATAAGTTTTTCTGTGTATAATTTTTTGGGTTGTTCATTAATCAAACGCAAATAATACATACCTGCCGCAATGGCTGGTGAAAGATGAATTATTACTCTTTATGAAACCAGTTATTTTTTCAATATTATTTATGGTGTTATCAGCCGCATTAAAATGTCAGAACATAAAAAGAGTAGATTCTTTGCTGAATACTATTTATACAAATGATAAACCCGGCGCTTCAGTTGCAATTGTAGATAATGGTAAAATACTTTTTGAAAAAAACTATGGCATTTCAAATATTGAAACAGGCGAAAAAATTTCTTCTTCAACCAATTTCAATATTTGTTCGCTTACCAAACAGTTTACTGCGTTAAGTATTTTGCAGCTCGCAGAAAAAAATAAACTTTCACTTACTGATAAACTGAGTCATTTTTTTCCGGAGATAAGTAAAAATATTGCAGATGCTATAACGGTTAAAGAATTGCTTACACATAGTTCCGGCATTCCTGATCATTACGATTATACTGATACAAAAAATATGCGCCATGCGCATGACAGCGATGTATTGAATGCAATAAAAAATGCAGATACTTTGTATTTTAAACCAGGTTCAAAATTTCAATATAGTAATACTGCTTTTTGTTTGCTCGCATTAATTATTGAAAAAACAAGCGGGCTCAGCTACAGCGATTATCTTGATAAAAACATTTTTCAGCCTGCAGGCATGAAACATACAACAGTGTGGAACGAGCACACAAAAATTTTCACACCGGCAACTGGTTATAGTTGGGACAGCACTCTAAATAAATTCATACAATCAGGTGCTGACGAACACATCTTTTTTTCTACTGAAGGAGACGGTGGTATTTATACTTCTGTTGATGATTATATAAAATGGTTCGAAGCGTTGCAAAACAATAAAATATTTTCGAAACAAATTATTGATGAAGCAAGATCAATAGAATTTACAATTGATGCGAATAAAAAATTAGGCTACGGTTATGGGTGGTTTATTGATGAGAGTAATACGCCAAAAAAAGTTTATCACAGCGGTTCAAATGGTGGTTTCAGAACATTTAGTTTTACCATTCCGAAAGAAAATTTTTTGATTGTTATCTTTTCAAATCGTGATGATATAGACATTGAAGAAGTTGTTTTAAAGATGATGCAGATTCTGGAACCAAATGATAAACCATTTACAAAAATCGAAGTTTTAACATCCTGAAAAAAAACTTGGCTGCGCCCATACGACATATTAAACTTTTAGCATCGTTAACTGATGAGGAATTACTGTCGGAATTCAAAAAAAATTTTAATCAGCAAATGCTGGCGCAGTTGTATTTGCGTTATACAGATTTAGTGTATGGTGTTTGCATGAAATATTTTAAGAATGCAGAAACTTCAAAAGATACAGTGATGAATATTTACCAGGAACTTTTAACAAAACTGCAAACAAATGAAGTGCAAAATTTTAAAAGCTGGTTATATGTGGTTGTAAAAAATCACTGCCTGATGCAGTTAAGAAAAGAAAAGAAAAATATAACGGTTGAATTTACACCAGCGGTTATGCAATCGGAAGACTTTACGCATCTTGATGACGTGCTGGAAAAGGAAAATGAATTAAAGAAACTTGAATTTTGTATTGAACGTTTGCCGGCGGATCAGAAACAAAGTATCCGGCTATTTTACCTAAAAAATAAATGTTATAATGAAATTGTTGATACGACAGGCTACGACTGGAGTAAAGTACGCAGCTTAATTCAAAACGGAAGAAGAAATTTAAAAATCTGTATGGAAAAGAATGGCCGAACCATCAACCCATATTAATTATACGTTTGAAGATATTCAGCGTTACCTGCAGGGAAAAATGTCTGCTGCAGAAATGCATGCATTGGAAAAAGCTGCATTGCAAGACCCGTTTTTATCTGATGCAATTGAAGGTTATCGCGAAACTTCATCAGTTACAGCACAACAATACCTGAATGAAATAAATGCTGAGTTACAAGAGGAAAAGCAAGAGCCAAAAATTGTCCCGATTAAGAAAAATAATCAGTGGCTGCGCATTGCTGCTATTATAATTTTATTAGCAGGCGTTGGTGTAATTGGAACATATTTTTTCAAAAAATCTAACAATCAAAATCAAATTGCACAGGTAAATAATAATGAGACGAAGAAACAAAGCACAACAAAAGATTCGGTTGAAACAGTAAAGCCTGAAACATCAGTAAATACAAATGCAGTACCTGTAATTGCAAAAAATAATAAGAAAAAAAATATTCATTCGGTTAAAAAAGAGAAGGCAAGTGAACCCTACATTGATACTGCTAATGAAAAAAATCCATTAGCCTCCATAAGTATTGCTTCAGAACAAAATGCAGGAGTTGACAGAACATTTACACCTTTAACAGCACAAAGAAATAATGACAGCAATCAATATTTTTTAGACAGCCCTCAGTATTCTTTAAAGACTATAACCAGCGATTTAAATGTTACTGCCGCAAATACATTTGCAGGAAAAGTAGTTGATGAAAATAAAAACCCGGTTCCCGGTGCAATGGTTGAAACAAATGATAAAGGAACTGTAGTGGTTACAGATTTGAATGGCAATTTCGTTTTGCAAAAGAATGATTCGCTCTTGCACATACAAACTACTGCAGTTGGATATGAAAATAAAAATGTATTGCTAAAACCTCATGAAGCAAATTTGATTACAATCGAACAAAACCAGTCTGCATTGAATGATGTGGTTGTTACAGGTTATGGAACTAAAAGAAAACAATCAGAAAATCAAACTGCAACACCTGTTGGCGGCTGGCAAAATTTTAATAATTATGTAATAACGAAGCTTAATGAAGACTCAACAAAAGAAAATTATATGACGAATAACGATATGGTTGAGTTAGAATTTTTAATTGATGATGCGGGTAATCCATATAATATTAAAATAACAAAGCCGCTTGATAATAAAAGAAATTCAAAAGCAATTGATATTTTAAAACACGGACCTCGGTGGACAAATACATCCAAAAAGAAAAAAGCAAAAGTTGCAATTACTTTTTAATTGATTAAGTGCCTTTTAATTTTTTTACTGCTTCTGTAAATTTGGGAACAACTTCAAATGCATCACCCACAATTCCATAATCCGCGGCTTTAAAAAACGGTGCTTCGGGATCTTTATTGATGACAACAATTTTTTTGCTGCGGTTAACACCAGCCAAATGTTGTATCGCTCCTGAAATGCCAATTGCAATATATAAGTTAGGTGCAATTTGAATTCCTGTTTGTCCAACATGCTCATGATGCGGGCGCCAGCCTGCATCAGCAACCGGGCGACTACAAGCAGTAGCAGCATGTAAAGCATGTGCAAGGTCTTCAACTATTTTCCAGTTTTCAGAACCTTTTAAACCACGACCACCACTTACTACAATTTCAGCTTCGGTTAATGGTACTTCGCCCTCAACTTTATTTGTTGCTTTAATTTTTATTTTGGATGAAGGAACATTAATGTTTAATGCTTCAACTGTTGCAGTTCCGTTTTCCTGCTTAACATGAAAGCTGTTAGGATTTAGAGAAATAATTTTTATAGCGGATTTTATATTTACATAAGCGAATGCTTTACCACTGAAAACATTTTTCTTAACAACAAAACCATTCGACGTATCAGGTAATGCAACTGCACCGGAAACCAAACCTGCTTTCAGCTTTGCCGCAACTAACGGTGCTACGGATTTTCCTGTTTGATTATGACTAAACACTACAACATCAGCATTCAATTGTTTTACTGCATCAGCAACTACCTGCGCGTACACTTGTGCATCCAATTGATTTAATCCATCATTTGATACCTGGTGAATTTTTGTGATGCCATAGTTTCCTAAATCTGCAAGATTATCAGAAACCGTTCCCAACAATAAACCTTCTGCAGAAGTATTCATTTGTTTTGCAACCGCAGCAGCATAACTCAATGCTTCATGCGTAGATTTTTTTATCTGCCCGTCTGAATAATCTATAAATACAAGTACCATATAATTTTTAGATGATGTTTAAATTACTTTAGCTTCTTCATGTAATAAGCGAACGAGTTCTTCCACATTATCTGCAGGCACCAGCTTCACTCCTGCTTTTGGTACAGGCAACTCATAATTTTTTATCTCTGTCAAAGCTTCTATTGCAGCGGGCTCAACAACTTTTAGTGGTTTTGTTCTTGCAGCCATAATACCACGCATGTTTGGTATGCGTTGTTCTGCAACACCCTTCTGACAACTTACAACAACAGGTAAATTTATTTCGTCAACTTCTTCACCACCTTCAATCTCTCTTGTTACAGTTGCGGTGTTTTCATTCAATTCAAATTTTGTTGCCAGCGAAACAAAAGGTAAATCAAGCAAGGCTGCAATCATTCCGCCAACAGATGAAGAATTATAATCTATTGTTTCTTTTCCGGTTAAGATGAGGTCGTAATTATTTTGTCTTGCCACTTCTGCAATTTGTGCAGCGATAAAATAACTATCATCGTTTTCTGCATTAACACGAATCGCTTCATCGCCGCCAAGTGCTAAAGCCTTCCTGATTATCGGATCACTATCAGCACCCCCAACAGAAATCAGATGCAACTGAATATCTGCATTTCTTTCTTTCAGTTCAATTGCTCTTATCAGCGCATACCATTCATCGTATGGATTAATTATCCATTGTACTCCGGCAGCATCATACTTTGTATTATTTTCTTTAAAAGAAATTTTTGAAGTAGTATC
>JAICKT010000470.1 GCA_025927795.1 Parafilimonas sp.
AAAATTTTCGGTTTTATTTTCCAATAACAACTATGATTATTGTGAGTGTGCTGCTAACGATATTAATAAATGTGTTTAAAAAATTCTTCTAAACAATTTGTTCAATCAAACTTATATCTTTAGAATTCTAAAAAACTGCTATGCAATCAAAAACCTCTGAACGATTTCTTGCACTGGATGTATTTCGTGGAATGACTATTTGTTTAATGATAATTGTAAACACGCCGGGAAATGGAGATACATCATTTGCGCCGCTTAAACATGCGCACTGGAATGGTTTTACACCAACAGATTTAGTATTTCCTTCTTTTATGTTTGCGGTTGGTAATGCAATGAGTTTTGTAATGCGCCGTTGGAATGAAATGCAAACAGGGCAAGTGCTGTCCAAAATTTTTAAACGTACACTAATTATTTTTCTGCTTGGTTATTTAATGTATTGGTTCCCTTTTTTTGAATATAATGATCAGCATCATCTTGTTCTTTCACCTATTGCAGATACGCGCATATTTGGCGTGTTGCAGCGTATAGCATTAGGTTATTGTTTTGCTTCGCTGATGTTATATTTTTTTGGAACAAGAGCAACTGTTATCATCACTGCCATCATACTTATTTTATATTGGCCGGTGATGGTTTATTTTGGAACGGGCGCAGATCCATTGGATGTACATACCAATGCGGTATTGCGTTTAGATACCTGGCTCATCGGCACAAAACATTTATATACAGGTGAAGGGTTTCCATTTGACCCCGAAGGATTTTTAAGCACATTTCCTGCAATTGGTAACGTAGTAGGCGGCTACTTAGCCGGAAAATATATACAGAAAAATGGAAAAACTTTTGAAGGCCTTGCCAAATTATTTATGGCAGGCTTTATTCTTTTCGTAATTGCATTCTGGTGGAACTATGGTTTTCCCATCAATAAAAAAATATGGACAAGCAGTTTTGTTTTGCACACCGTTGGTTTAGATTGTATGATACTCGCTTGTATTATGTATTATGTAGATTTTTTAAACCTTCGCACAGGTGTTTGGTTCTTTGAAGTGTTTGGTAAAAATCCATTGTTTATTTACCTGGTGTCTGAGTTAAGTGTTATTATTCTTTACATGATAAATATTAATGGAACGCCATTGTTTACTTTAATCTATCAAAACGTTTTTAGTCATGCAGGTTTATACATCGGCTCACTTTTATTCGCGATTTGTTACATGCTTTATTGCTGGCTTGTAGGTTATATACTTGACCGAAACAAAATATACATAAGAGTATAAAATAAAAAAGGAGAAAGCAACAACTTTCTCCTTTTTAAATTCAAAATTCTTTTAGTCCCCTAAAACTACAATTAAACCATAAATTAAACCAGGGATGTAAAACAATAACCATAGTAAAAGGTCAATCCAGAATTTACTATCTACTTTTCCTTGATGTATTAAAACACCTACCGGAGGAAGTAATATGGTAACAATAATTTCCAGCAACCTGTTATTAGAACTACCTTCAGCTTTTCCTTCTCTTTTTTCTTTTTTAAATTCTTTGAATGTGGCCTTAGCTTCTTTAATACGATCTCTTCTTTCTGCTCTTGAGAGACTTTTAAAATCATCAACAGCAGATTTAAGTGTAATAGCATCAGGTAGTGGTGATTCAGGATTTGTAAAAATACCTTCCGTTGTTGCGGTTACATCAGTTGCGGGTGTTGTTGTTTCGGGTACAATTACAATTGACGCACCAAAAGCCGCATTGGTTAAAATTGCAGCGCAGATTGTAGCGATGAACAGAGTGGAGATTTTTTTCATAAATTGATATTTTATAGTAAAAATAAGAATCAATCTTATACAATACTTCATTTGTTTTTTTATCTTGATAAAAAGAATGATCGTTTTTATTTTTATAATAAAAGTATTTTAATACAGGTATTTTTCTTAAGAACAATTAATATCAAAAATGTAATTGGCATTAAAAATGTCGTTTATTAAGCAGTGTTCATAATGTGTGTTACTGATGTCCCAAAAAATTAGCCTAACCCTCATAAGCCTTGCAGCGAAAGTTGTGAGGCTTTATTTCAAAATTTACCATCTGTTTTTACAAACCTGCGTTCGAATTTATTTATGCAGGCAGTCTCATTTTTTTAAAATCAAGCAGCGATAACTAAAGAATATTTTTTTAAAAAATAGATTAAAAAAAAATTTATTTATTAAATGAATGTGCTTTACCTTTATTCCGTTTTTTAAGGGTTTAGGGTTGAAAAACCCCGCTTAGTCTTAGGCGGGGTTTTATTTTTTTAAGTGATTCCTGAAGTTATATAACTGATTATGCTGGTACTTACTTTTCTTTAATCAGAATTTAAAATGTTTTCAATTGATGATAACTCTTCCTGCGAAAAGTTAAGGTTGTTCAGCATTTTAATATTAGTATTTAATTGCTCAACAGAGCTTGCACCAATTAGTACGCTTGTAATTCTTTTATCTTTTAGTAACCATGCCAATGCCATTTGTGATAATGACTGATTTCTTTTATTAGCAAGATCATTAAGTGCTTTTACTTTGGAAATTTTATCCGCTGTTACTTCACTCTCCTGTAAAAATCCTGTTGGTTTTGCTGCACGGGAATCTTTTGGAATGCCATTCAAATAACGATCAGTAAGTAAGCCTTGTGCCAGCGGTGAAAATGGAATGCAGCCAACACCATTTTCTTCGAGTACATCTAATAAATTTTGTTTATTATAAAAAGCATTTTCAACCCAGCGTACAAACATTGAATATTTAGGCTGATGAATTAAACAAGGCGTTCCCAATTGTTTCAAAATTTCAATGGCGCGTTTAGATTGTTCTGCATCATAATTCGAAATGCCTGCATATAAAGCTTTACCCTGACGTACAATTGTATCAAGCGCCATCATAGTTTCTTCTAACGGTGTATTTGGATCAGGACGATGAGAATAAAATATATCAACGTAATCTATACCCATTCTTTGCAAGCTTTGATTACAACTTGCAATTAAATATTTTCGCGAGCCCCATTCACCATAAGGACCTGGCCACATTAAATAACCAGCTTTTGAAGATATAACCAATTCATCACGCAGGTAACCATTAAAATCTTTCTTTAAAATTTTACCGAAATTTTCTTCTGCAGAGCCAGTCAATGGTCCATAATTATTAGCCAAATCAAAATGCGTTATACCATTATCAAAAGCATGATGAATTATTTTTCTGCCATTT
>JAICKT010000105.1 GCA_025927795.1 Parafilimonas sp.
AGTTTTTCATTGCTTAAAGAAGGTAGTACAATACCATTAAACACATAAAAACCATCAATTTTATTTTTCTTCCAAAACAAATGTCCCTGTGTTTCGGGATTGTATCCTGTTTGTTTTAATTTTTGCAAAATGGTTCCTTCTGCATCATCTGTGGTGTTTGCCAGTTCAAGCACAAGAGCAGGTTGCATTTTATTGTTGTACTGAATAGTTGTGAACGAGGATTGCGCTCGTGCTGTTATTATACCCGTAACAAGTACAAAAATCAGCATATATTGCTTTTTCATTTTTTATTTTATCTGCGGCGGTAATAGTAAGTGAAAGTGAAGTGTAAGAAGAATATTAATACCGGGGATTCCAGTAAGGTACACTAATTATTGGTATAAATATAATTTAATATTGTTGGCAACAATATAATGCCGGATTAATTGGGGATTTTCATTGTGCATTTTTAATATAATTAGGTGATACGCATTCTTGCCAATATTCTACAATTTTTGTAATAGTGTTTTTTAGTTTGTCATAACTATCTGGCTTAACAAAGAACCCTTGAATAGACCTCGAGTAAGCGTTAATTACATGTTTTTGTTCGGCACTTGTAGAAAAGAAAAGATAAGGGATGGACTTTAATCTCAGGTCTTCATTATTGTGAACTTTTTCCCGTAATTCCATTCCATTTAATTTGGGCATATTTATGTCGGAAAGCACAAGAAAAGGTTCAACGTCTGTGTCTGTCAAATATTCCAACGCTTGCACACTGTCACTAAAGAAAATAAGCTCATTGTTATAATTGAGTTCTTTAAATATTTCGGTCAAAATCTCTTGATCATCGATGTCATCCTCAATGATTATAATTGGTCCGCGTTTGTTCATTTGAGTAAATTATTTTGTCTTTTAAAGTGACGCACAATGTTTGCATTTGTGAAGGTATATTATCGGTATCGACGACCGATAGGAAAAATGTAATGTAAAGTATAATAATTAAGACTTCACTAAATTTTTCAAACACCTGATACGTTGCATCAACGTTCGCGTGGCTTGTAGGCGATAGCTAAATTAATATTTTATTGTTGATGTTTATTACTGCTGAATTCCGCAATGTGCGTTGCTGTTATTTAATGCTATTTAAGATACATCCACTAAGAAGAAAATTATCTTAATTTTTTTTCTTCGAAGAATTTGACACTCGTTTCTTTACATCTTCTTCAATATCTTTTTTCAAGGCATGCTGTTTATTTGCTTCGTCTATTGAATGCGATTGTTGTAAAGATTCTTCTTTTTTTGTATCAGCTTTAAGCTTGGAATAATATTTCTGAATCACTTTTAACTCTTCCTCCGTCATGTTCTCTACATCAACCAGCCTGTTGCTTGCGAATTCGTGTGCTGCAACCAGTTCATTTAATTTTAATTGCACGGCAATAGATTCTTTATTCTGCGATTTTTGAATAAGAAATACCATTAAAAACGTAATAATAGTAGTTCCGGTATTTATAACCATTTGCCATCCTTCTGAATATTTAAACACCGGACCCAGGACTGCCCATGTTAGTACTCCACCAAACGCAATAAGTATTGCAGGTGTGCTGCCGCTTGCTGCTGTTGCTTTTGCAGATAATTTTTCAAAAAAACCAGGTTTGCTTTCTTCATTTTTTTTCATAGTAACTGTGTTTGAATTGTCTGAACGATTTTTATTTGAACTAACTTGAGTTAGCACTCAAATTAAGCTTAATAAATTTATTGATAATTATAAATAATAAGGGAAGTCTTACTTAATCAAACAAACCTTACTTACACTTTTGCCTTCCTTGCATTGCGCTCTTTTCAGAAGTGTTGTTTGAACTAAAAGGCAGTTGGCATACCAACACTAAATTATCTTTTATTGCTGATCTCGTATGAGCGGGACAAGTTGTTTATTACTGCTGAATTCCGCAATGTGCGTTGCTGTTTCGCAATGCTTTTGAGGACACATTGCGAAGAAGAGAAGTCGGTGCCGCCACCGACCGATAGGAAATAGTTGCATGTGTGAATGCAATGTAATCTTCGCGATAATCATGCAACCACTATCGAGAAATGTTTGCTGAGATGAAACGATAGTTGTAATCAAACAAAAAATAAATAGGAGTTATACTTTTTCATGTGTAAGAGCTTCGCAATTATGAAAGGGTAATTTAGAAGTTGAAAATTATAAGAGAAAAAGAATTTATGGCAATTGAAAAACTAAAAAGTAAATAACTTTAAAAATATGGTTAGTGTAAAAAGGAACTACAACAGCGTAATCTTTGAAGTAAAAGGCTGGGACAAAGTATTCGCATTTAAAAGCAGCCTTGAAATTCCGGTTGAACATATCATTGCCGTGTACGCCGCTCCAAATATTGAAATGAATTTTTTAGACAGCATAAAGCTTTTAGGCACTTCAATTCCAAAAGTATTCAGAGCCGGTACATTTTACCAGCAAAATGAAATAATTTTTTGGGATGTTCACAATACTGAAAATGTTATTATAATTGAGCTTGAACATGAACACTTTAAAAAATTGGTTATTGAAGTTGATAATCCTGCAGAAGCGATTGCAATAATAAAAGGCTAATAATTGTTACTCTAATACCTAAAATAATTTCTTCAATTTTTATATTCTTTATCTATTTCATTAATTATTTCATGTGCTTGTTGCAATCGCATCATTATACTGGCTAATTATAGTTTCAGAAGATAAAAATTAAGCATTAGTTTAAGTTTTGTGTCTTTAAAAAGATTAATACCCTCGTTATTGTTTTCGATTACGTAATCAATAATTTTCAATATTTGTGTTGTGTTGGCTTTTTCCAATTCTAACTATTATCAATATTTCTGTAAATATTTCTTTCGCTTTTTCCCAGAGAGAATGATTTTGATTTTTCATTTCATGCTAAGCCTTCCTGGAGTGTTTTAATATTTCATCTTCCATAGTTATTTATATGTTATGCTTAACCTATAAATAATTTAAATCACTTCTTCACTTTCAATCTAAACCCAAACAAACTCACAAATAAAATACTCGATAATAATAAATGTATTGGTTGAATAAAAGCAGGGATATTAAAGCTCGCTAAAGAAATGCCGGCACTCATCAATAGCAAAACAATTAATAATAAAAACATGCCTCTGCGCTGCAACACAACATGCGATAAAGAAAGCCAGAACACTACAATAATTAATATTGATGTTATGATGGAAACTATTTTGTGTACATCAAACACTGCATTCAAATGTGCAAGCCATGTATTACGTTGCGTATAATTTAGCGATGCTGAAATTGCATCAACCTGTTCACGCACATCTGTACCAATAATAATTTGCATTAATAAAATAATTAACGCAATGGTTGTTATTGTGCGTAAAGTTTTATCATGAACAATTTTATCATTATTCAGTTTATGCAAAATAATAACAGGAATAATTGCAAGAAACAAAGCAGCGATCATGTGCAGCGTAATTTTTACAACGGCAAGATTTGTATCAACCACTAACTTACCCAGCCATGCTTCAAACAAAGTTCCAACAAGAAATAAGCATGAAAGCCAGCAGATAATTTGTTTGGTACGAAAGAATTTTTTAAAACTCCATACAACATGTATAACAATTAAAATTCCAAGTGCGCCGGTAATTAAACGGTTTATATATTCAGTCCATGCATGTGCGGGATTGTACACCGCATCAATATTTTGCTTATCTAAATATTTCTTATAATCAGATGGTAAACCGCTTGCACTAAATGGTGGCGCCCACATACCAAAACAATGTGGCCAATCAGGGCAACCCATTCCGCTTTGTGTAGTGCGCACAACACCACCTGCAAGTACCACCAAAAATACCCAACACAAAACCAGGCGTGTAAAATTTATGTATGCTTTCATTGCAAGTGCAGCAAATGTAATTCTTAACTGTTATCGCAATGGGTTTTAATTACTTTGCGCTACAACGTTATATAGATGCGGTTTGTCATTATAAAAAAATAAAATGAAAAACTATTTGCATACTGCTTTTATTTTTCTTATAACATTATTAAGTGCATGTACTAAATCAGGCTCATCAACAATAACAGGAAAATGGAATGTTATACGCGATTCAACAATTATAAGCGGTGGCACTTCTTCCTATGATATTTATCGCGGAGCCAGTGGTGATTATTTCGTTTTCGCACCAAATAATGTTTTGTATATTAAGGAAGCTTCTTTATATGATACAATGTCGTACAAGCTTATGACTAAATGTGGCTTGCACAAATCGGAGTTTCATTAAATGCTGTACCTGAAACCGCCGTTTATACATTTACAGGCAACAATGTTAAAATTGATATAACTCCCAACTTTCTTAATCCGGGTTATTCTTATAAACGAATAATTAATTTAAAAAGATAATTGCTGAAACAGTTGCATTAAACTGATATTTTATTATCCGTTATTAAGCGGCTGATTATTTTTGACTGAAAAAATATGCTGAATAAATTTCAACTGCGTACTTTTAAGCATCTTACAAAATAAATAATTGCATAATGAAACGCAGACATTTTCTTCAATCAACATCGGCTTATTTAGCCGGCGCCGCATTACTTCCTAAAACTTTATCAGCCGCAAAAAAAATTTCCGCTAACGACAAAATTCGTATAGGTGCAATTGGAATTCACGGAATGGGTTGGACTGATCTTACCAATTTAATTAAACATCCCGAAGCAGAGTGCATTGCGCTTTGCGATGTAGATAAAAATGTTTTGGATAAGCGCGTTGCAGAATTAAAACAACAAAATATTAATGTAACAGCATACGGTGACTACAGGAAACTTTTAGATAATAAAGATATTGATGCGGTATTGATTGCAACACCGGATCATTGGCATTGCAGAATTATGGTTGACGCATCCATGGCAGGAAAAGATGTGTATTGCGAAAAGCCTGTTGGTAATTCAATTGTTGAATGTGCAGCAATGGTTGATGCGCAAAAAAAATACAACCGTGTTGTACAGGTTGGTCAGTGGCAACGCAGTGAGAAGCATTATGCAGATGCGATGGACTTTGTGCATTCAGGAAAATTGGGCAATGTGCGTTTAGTAAAAGCGTGGGCATACCAGGGTTGGATGGAATCTATACCTGTAAAGCCCGACAGTGCGCCGCCTCCTGGTGTTGATTATGATATGTGGTTAGGACCTGCAGAAAAACGTCCGTTCAATCCAAATCGTTTTCATTTTAATTTTCGCTGGTTTTGGGATTATGCCGGCGGATTAATGACAGACTGGGGAGTACACATGATTGATTATGCGCTCATAGGTTCAAAGGCTGATGTGCCAAAAAGTATAATGGCAAGCGGTGGAAAATTTGCTTACCCGGATGATGCAGAACAAACACCGGATACTCTAACAACGGTATATGATTTTGGGAGTTTTAATATGTTGTGGGAACATGCAACGGGCATAAATGATGGTCCATACTCAAGAGATCATGGTGTTGCATTTATTGGTAATAACGGAACGCTGGTAGTTGATCGAGGCGGATGGGAAGTTATACCTGAAGTGAAAAACAAACAAAACCAAATGGATGCTGTTGCACGACAGCCGGTTGTTGATGATGGCATTTTAAAACATACCGGTAATTTTCTTGAAGTAGTTAAATCAAGAAAAATGGAGGATTTGAAATGCCCTGTACAAGATGCTGCACACGTAGCAACCGTTTGTGATATGGGAAATATTGCATTTAGAAGCGGAAAGAAAATTTATTGGGATGCAGAAAAGAAAAAATTTACCGATGATGATGCAAATAAATTTTTAGCTGCGAAATATCATAATGGTTATGAATTGCCGAAAGTGTAATATTATACTGTATATATTCTGTGCATTAAATAATACTTGATCCTGTTTAAGCCATCATTTTGACGCAGGAAAAATCTCCTATATTATGCAACTTTAAATCATGCGATGTTTCGTCCATCGACATGACGTTCACAAAGCAGCATAGTATTTATCCAATTAATCAGAAACCTGTTTCCGTTATACCGAACGTTAATTATATTGTGCTTTATAAATTGCATCGTATCATCAAAATTAAATTATGCCTTCACAGGAAGAATTTCTTGAAACAATAAAAAACGGTTACACATTTAAAGGAGAAAATGTTAAGCTCGGTCGAGCCATGCTTAATGGAAATGTAGTTGATAACGCAGATATTTTTTTACCGTTAAAAACAATGAATCGTCATGGCTTAATTGCGGGCGCAACAGGTACAGGTAAAACAAAAACATTGCAGTTAATAAGTGAATATTTAAGTGATGCAAGTGTACCTGTTTTGTTACTCGATATTAAAGGTGATTTAAGCGGGCTTGCAGCAGCAGGTGAATTAAATAACTCGATTGATGAACGTTGTAAACTTTTAAATGTAACATATCAGCCTTCTGGTTTTCCGGTTGAATTTTTTTCTTTGAGTAATGCGCCTGGTGTTCGTTTGCGTGCAACAGTAAGTGAATTCGGTCCGATTCTTTTATCAAAAATTCTTGATTTAAACGATACACAATCTGGTTTGGTAAGTGTAGTTTTTAAGTATTGTGATGATAATAAATTGCCTTTATTAAACCTGCAGGATTTTATAAAAGTGCTGCAGTATGTTTGTAATGAAGGCAAGGCTGATATTCAAAAAACCTATGGTAATATTTCAACCACAACATCAGGAACTATTCTTAGAAAAGTAATAGAACTGCAGCAACAAGGCGCAGATATATTTTTTGGTGAACCCAGTTTTGAAGTGGATGATTTAATGCGCATCAGCGATGATGGAAGAGCAGTTATAAATATTTTGCGTGTAACCGATATGCAAAATCATCCGAAATTATTTTCCACTTTTATGCTGCAGTTGCTGGATGAATTGTATGCATCTTCGCCGGAAGAAGGCGATTTGAATAAACCAAAACTGGTACTGTTTATTGATGAAGCGCATTTGTTGTTTGATGAAGCCACCAAAGCTTTGCTTGATAAAATTGAAACCATTATAAAACTTATTCGCTCTAAAGGAATTGGTATTTTCTTTTGTACGCAAAACCCGCAGGATGTACCTGCATCTATACTAAGTCAATTGGGTTTAAAAATACAACATGCTTTACGCGCATTTACAGCAGCAGATCGCAAAACAATAAAACAGGCAGCAGAAAATTTTCCTGAAACAAATTTTTATAAAACAGATGAATTACTTACGCAAATGGGCATAGGTGAAGCATTGGTAACTTTTTTAAATGAAAAGGGAATTCCTACGCCACTTGTCCATACTATGCTTTGTCCGCCACGAAGTCGTATGGATGTTTTATCAGATGCTGAATTGAATGCGGCTATAAGTAAAAGTAAATTGGCTTCAAAATATAATCAAAGCATCGATAGCGAAAGTGCTTACGAAATTTTAACCGGCAAACTACAGCAGGCTGCAAATCTTACGCAACAAACTGAACAAAAAAATCAACAATCACAAAAAATAAAACCACAAAAAGAAACGAGCATTTTTGATAGCCCGATGATGCACCAGGTTGAAAGAACCGCTGCATCTGTAATTACAAGAAGCGTATTGGGAGCTCTTGGTTTAGGCGGCAGAAGCAGGAGAAAAAGCTTGTTTTAAAGTGAATTTATTGAAATCAGCATATTTATTGCACATATAATAAAAATTCAAAATTAAAATCAAAATACTTTATTTTTCCAGCAATACGTATTTATAAGAAAGCGTATAATCGGAAAACATTGCTAACGAATTCTTAAGAATCAAAAAGTTTTTGCATTTTTGCAAAGGTACTAACCGAAAAAACCAGCATGAAGCACACGTTATACAACCAACTACAGGAAAAGAAACGTTCGGGCAAAAAATCATTTGCGGTGCTGGTTGATCCTGATAAAATAAATGCTGCTACAACAGAACAATTGGTATCACTTGCTGTAGAAGCGCAAATAGATTATTTTTTTGTTGGAGGAAGCCTTGTAATCTCAAACAATCTTGATGAATGCATTCGTGAAATAAAAGTGTCGTGCTCTATACCTGTAATTATTTTTCCTGGTTCTACCAGCCAGATTAGCCGTTATGCTGATGCGCTTTTATATCTCTCATTAATTTCAGGAAGAAATCCTGAATTACTTATTGGGCAACATGTAATAAGTGCACCTGCAGTAAAACAAAGCGGTTTGGAAATTATGCCAACAGGTTATATGGTTATTGATGGTGGCGCCCCCACAACAGTTTCATATATTTCAAATGCTACGCCCATACCCAGCGATAAAAATGAAATTGCCATGTGTACTGCAATGGCAGGTGAAATGCTCGGTATGAAATTAATTTTTATGGATGCAGGAAGCGGAGCAAGAAACCCGATTACACAACACATGATTGAAAAAGTATCATCGCATATTGAAGCACCATTAATTGTAGGCGGCGGAATAACGAATGCCGAAAAAGCCTACCTAAACTGTAGGAGTGGTGCTGATATGATTGTGGTAGGAAATGCCATTGAAAAAGATGCATCACTGATAAAAGAAATTAGTGACGGTATACACTCTGCATCCCAATCCCTAAAGGAAGTATAACCTCGTTCAAAAAAACAGTTTCTTAAAAACTCATCATCTCTTTAAACTTTACTGTTTGCCTGCGGCTTACTTCTATTTTTTCGCCGCCTTTTAATTCAACCAATAATCCGCCATTAAAATAAGGTTCAATTTTTTCTATCCAGCGTAGATTGATAATATGTTTTCTGTTAGCGCGAAAAAAAACATGATCGTCTAAACGTTCTTCCAAAGCATTTAGTGATTTTAAGATTAATGGTTTATTTGTTCCGAAATATACCTTGGCATAATTGCCCACACTTTCAAAAAGCCTGATTTCGCTAAGCTTTACAAACCAGCAGCGCTCACCATCTTTCACAAAAACCTGGTCTGCTTCCGTAAGCGGTCCACGATTGCTTCCATGATCTTTTTCCCTGCTTATTTCATCATGCAGTTTATGCACAGCATCTGCAAGGCGCTTTGGCTCAATAGGCTTCAATAAATAATCAAGCGCATTTACATCAAATGCTTTTAATGCATATTCATCATATGCTGTTGTAAATATTACATGTGGTGCTCTTTCAAGGCTGGCGAGTAAATCAAATCCTGTTTTTCCCGGCATTTGTATGTCAAGAAAAATTATATCAGGATTTTGCATTTCAATTTTTTCAATACCTTCTTCTGCATTTGCAGCTTCATCAATTACATTTATATCTGGATAATCCTGCAACATTTTTTTAAGCTCTGTTCTTGCGAGGCGCTCATCATCTATTATAATTGCTTTTAACGACATACTTATTTTATTTTAAAGATACAAGTGCAGTAACTGGTAAAATAACTTTTGCCTGTACTAAGTTTCCATTTATATTTTTTATCTGGAAACTGGCATCATTACCATATAAAAGTTTTAACCTGCTGGTTGTGCTTGTAATTCCAAAACCATCAGGATTATTATTTTCATTTAAAAAACCGGTATTCTCAACAATTAGTTCAAGATGGTCATCCGTAAAAAAAGAATGTATTCTTATAACGCCACCGCTTAATTGTTTATTTATGCCATGTTTTATAGCATTTTCAACAAGTGTTTGCAGCATCATAGGTGGCACCTGCTGATCTAAAGTATCTTCATCAATATTATATTCAACTTTAAGCCGGTCTTCGAAACGAATTTGTTCCAGTTCAAGATAATCCCTTACAATACTCAATTCTTTTTCAAGTTTAGTAGTTTCTGTTTTTTCAGCTTGCATACTGCTTCTTAAAATATTGCTGAGTTCTGTAATGGCAGTTCTTGCACGTTCTGGATTTTCATCAACTAAAGCCCTTATACTGTTAAGCGCGTTAAAAATAAAATGCGGATTGATATGTGATTTTATTGTTTTAAGCTGAAGCTCTTTTACAAGACTCTCCATTTTTACGCTGTCAATTTTTGCATTACGTGTATTTTCAAAATAATGCCAGAGATAATATATAGAAAGCCAAACAAGAATAATAGGAGAATCGTTAGCAATGTTTAAAAAAAATCTTTCCGGAATAGTGGCTTTAATTTTAGGATCGTACAGATGCAGCCATTCTACCATTGTACTGCCAACATAACTATAAGTAATGCAAATAAAAAGTGTAACTACAAATAATTGTATCCATTGCCCCCCAAAAATGGGAGGCACTAATTTTAATTTTAAAATAAGAAGGCGTAAAATATGTGTAAACAATAACCCGAAAGAAATATCCAGTAAAATACGTGAGGCTATAATGCTTGTTAACTGCAAATGAAAAACCCAGATAAAGAAAATTACTGACAAGCCGTAAAAAGTCCATCCACCCAACTGGCACCACCAGTACGCTAATTGATTTTTCCTCATGTTGAAACAAATTTAAAAAATTTACCGCTGCCTTTCTAATCCAAATTTGACTAATGGCAAATATGCCATCTGTTTGGCATAAAACATGGACTTATATTAAACCAAAAGTTTTGTATATCGTTTATATTAACATAACTCTTTTAAAAAACATTATTTTTACAATTCAATATCTGTAAATGGAAATTAAACCGGGCGTTCTGCTAAGTAAAATAGATTCTCCTAATGACTTAAAAAAACTTTCAAAAGATCAACTCTTCCAGGTTTGCGATGAACTTCGCCAGTACATTATTGATATTGTAAGTGTATATGGCGGGCATTTTGGTGCGAGCCTTGGCGTGGTTGAACTTACAACTGCATTACATTATGTTTATAACACGCCGTACGATCAGCTTGTGTGGGATGTTGGTCACCAGGCTTACGGACATAAAATTCTTACTGGTCGCCGCGATAATTTTTTAACCAACAGGAAATATCATGGATTAAGCGGTTTTCCAAAACGCAGCGAAAGTATCTATGATACATTTGGTGTCGGTCATTCATCAACTTCTATTTCGGCAGCACTTGGTATGGCAATGGCTGCAAAATATAAAGGTGAAAAAGACAAGAAAACAGTAGCTGTTATTGGCGATGGCGCAATGACAGCGGGTCTTGCTTTTGAAGGATTAAATCATGCTGGTGTTGCCGATGCAGATTTGTTGGTTGTTTTGAATGATAACTGTATGAGCATCGATCCGAATGTTGGCGCATTAAAAGAATACCTTACAGATATTACAACATCACCTAAATACAATAAGATACGTGATGATGTTTGGAAGTTGTTTGGAAAACTGCCCGTTGGAAAAAGATTTACACGCGATATGGCTGCAAAATTTGAAGCGAGTGTTAAGGGCATGGTAAGTAAATCAAGTAATTTATTTGAAGCGCTCAACTTTAGATATTTTGGACCGATTGATGGACATAATGTAACCAAGCTCGTTGATACCCTTACTGATTTGCGTAAAATTCCGGGACCAAAACTTTTGCATATCATTACTGTAAAAGGAAAGGGTTATACACTTGCTGAACAAGATCAAACAAAGTGGCATGCGCCCGGTTTATTTGATAAAGTAACCGGTGAGATATACAAGAAAAAATTTGAATTGCCTCAACCTCCAAAATACCAGGATGTATTTGGGCATACAATAATTGAACTCGCAAAAGAAAATGAAAAAATTATGGGCATAACCCCTGCAATGCCCAGCGGTTCATCTTTAAAATTTATGATGGAAGCAATGCCTGACCGTGCTTTTGATGTGGGCATTTGTGAACAACATGCTGTAACATTGAGTGCTGGTCTTGCTACGCAAGGTATGCGTGTGTTTTGCTACATATATTCAT
>JAICKT010000471.1 GCA_025927795.1 Parafilimonas sp.
TACTTCTGTAATAACAGCGAAACATTGAACGTTTCATCTGATTTATTTCGCTGGCTTTAATGGTCGTACTTCTATTTTACTTGGCAATGTACGCGGATGCATGTTTAATAGATTCACCACCATTTCACCAATGTCTTCCGGCTGAATTTTCCAGGCATCTTTTTCATTCACTTCATGATCATTAAAATTTGTTGCAACAGAGCCGGGCATAATAGTAGTTACTTTAATATCGTGTTTTCTTAAATCGAGCATAATAGCTTGTGAAAAACCAACTATACCAAATTTGCTCGCATTATATGCAGAACCATTTTCAAAAAAATTAATACCTGCAAGGCTGCCAATGGTAATAATATATCCTTTTGATTTTTTTATTTCCTGCAGCGAAGCTTTCACGCTGTTAAATACACCCGTAAGATTTGTATCAATTGTTTTTTTCCAAACTTCAGGCGTTAAATCTTCAATAGATGCAAAATGACCAATACCTGCATTTGCAACCAATACATCTAATTGACCGAAATGTTCAACAACTTTTTTTATTGCCTGTGTTTGCGATTCAATAGAAGTAACATCAGATTCGAGTGCAAGTATTTTTGAATCATCATCAGACAAAGATTGCGCAGCTTTTTTTGCTTCATTCATATGTCTGCTGGTAATGGCAACACGCATATTGCATTCAAGCAATTTCTTCGCAATACCAAAACCAATACCTTTTGAACCGCCGGTTATATAAGCTACTTTATTTCCCAATGTTTGCATGTAGTATTATTTAGATGAATTTCTTCAACAAAAATCGTGCATGCAAAAGAACTGGCACTTGTAATTTCCGTATATAATTTATTTTCTTTTATTAATACTTACTGCAGGTATTTTACTTCTGACAGATAAATGGCAGCAGTTTTGAAAGATTGTATTAATTATTACTTTAAACTCTTCCAAAGAATAAAATGAAAAAACAATTTACACCAACTACACGCACACTAATGCTTAGCTTGTGGGTCATATTATTTGCGACATGTAAAAAAGAAACGAGTACTGTTGTTTCGTCTTCTCAACAACTTTCAGCAAAAGCAACAACATTTACTTCAAACGAAAAACAACCTATTAATGAAATTATTTTTGTTCCATGCGCAAATAATGGCGCCGGAGAAAATGTTGAATTAAAAGGCAACGTTCATATTTTAATACATACTACTTTAAATGGAAATAATTTTAATACTAAATATCATGTTCAACCGCAAGGTATTATCGGCGTCGGACAAACAACAGGTATTATTTATCACGGCTCTGGCGTTACACAGCAAGAAATAAAAGGTTCGTTTAAAAATGAAAAATACATCGAAACTGATATCAACAATTTTAAAATTGCTGGTCATGGTGTTAATTATAAGATTCACGATAACATGCACATTATCGTAGATGCAAATGGAGAAACAACTGCAACAGCAGATAATTTTTCGTCGGATTGTAAATAAGCTAAATATAATTATTGAAAATTATAAGCGAATAAAGTAATGTATTTATAAGTATTTGTTTAAAACAACACAATCATCTGAAATCTTTCTTTTTTAAAATCCGAGACAGTGTCCCGGAAATCTTTACACACAAAATCATACTTCATTTTATATAAAATAAATAAATGATTTTGCCTGGTACAGGGCAGCTAAAATTCATTAAACTATTTGTTTTTATAAACAATTTGTATGGCTGAAAGCGGCTTACTTTTTTATACCTGACATAAGCGGCTTTACAAAATTTGTGAATGAAACAGAAATTGATCACAGCAGGATAATTATTGAAGAGCTGCTTGAAAATATTATCAACTCAAATAAAATAGGTTTACATATTTCAGAGGTTGAGCAATTGCTTGCAGCGAATTAAATTTTTCCACTCTATAAAAATCAACAATAAAATTTTTCATCAGGCACGTTTTTGATTATCCGCATCATCATACCATTTTCTTTTTATTGCTGTCCACAAATGTTCTTGCCATACAACAAGATGACCAATTAAAAAATAATCACGCAATGAATTACGGAAACTGGTGCGCATAATACGTTTTACCTGTTCTTTTTCCACTTCACCTGTTTCTTTAACCTGCGCCAAAAGCTCAATTGCAATAAATGCAAAGAAGGCTCCTATAAAAAACAAAAAATTCCAATCGTGCAGTTGCAATAAACGAAACACTTTATTAACTGAAGGACCTCCCCATTGTATGGTAATATTTAAATGCCGTGTTGTAAAATAATCTGCAAGGTAACCGCCGATTAATGGCGCTATGGTTGAAAACAATGCGGTAACAATATTTTTTGCAGAAAGATAAATGATGGATTGTTCTCTTGCAGCGAGTTTTAAACCAATATTAGTGAGCGATAAATTTACGCCCGCATTAGAAATTCCGGTAAAAATATAAACGACTATAAGCAAAATAATATTTGCATACAGGTGCGAATAAATGCCAACAAAACACCAGGCAATTATACATAAAGTATAAATGGGAGCGCTGATTGCAATAATCGTTTTGTTGCTGTACCTGTCTGCAAATTTGCCCCAGCTTCTTACTGCAAGAATGCCAAATACCTGGCTGATGATGCCTAAAATAATAATGTAAGAAATAGGATAATTAAGGTCTTTCAATAAAAACACTGTAAAAAAAGGTGTGGCAAGATTAGTGGCAAACACCCATACTGAATTAAAAATTAGCAGCCGGAAAAAATTAGAATCTTTAAAAGGTTTTTTTAACTGGCTAAACAGGTTATCTTTTATAATTATTGACTGCGGCTCCGGCGCTTTTGATAAAAAAATGGCGCCGAGAATTCCAACACATCCGCCTGCAATAAACATAATTGCATATACAGAAAGCTGGTTATCGGGATTTTTCTTTTTTGCATAATCAATCAATAAAGCGAGCACAATGCTTAATGTAACATTTACTATTTGTGTAAGTCTTGTGCGTTTTGCAAAATAGGTTCCGAGTATTTTTTCAGGAACTAAATCTTTCATCCATGCATTCCAGCTTGGACCGGCAATAGAGCCAAACAAATAATAAAAGAAAAGAAAAAAAATAAGTATCTGAACAGATGTCTGTGTTTTTGATATTAACGCAATAACACCCACAACAACAAGTGGTATGCGTGCCAGCAATGCGCATATTACTGCAATAGCGCGGCGGTTATTGTATTTGTGTACAAGCCATATTGATATTAGCTGAAAA
>JAICKT010000403.1 GCA_025927795.1 Parafilimonas sp.
GTTATTCCGCAGTATTTTGAATATCAGGTAAGCATAAGGGAAACACACTCTAACATCACTTTCCCGCAGAATAACAATAGTTTAAATTTACAAATTTATTTGTTTTTCCATCATCATTTTTCGAAGATTAATTAAACCATAGCGCATTCTGCCCAAAGCTGTATTTATACTGCAATTTGTAGTTTCGGCTATTTCCTTAAAACTCATATCACCAAAGTGTCTGAGTACAATAACTTCTCTTTGTTCCTCGGGCAATTTATCAAGCATTTGATGTACACGTTCATAACTCTGGTTGCGGATTATATGATGTTCCGCATGATCTTCAACTACTACATGTATCACATCAAAAATATCTTTTTTATCCTGCGTTAAAATTGCAGGGGTGCGTTTAACTTTTCTAAAATAATCAACACATAAATTATGTGCAATACGCATAGCCCAGGGCAAAAACTTTCCTTCTTCGTTATAGCGCCGGTTGCGCAGCGTATCAATAATGCGCAGAAAGGTTTCCTGGAAGAGATCTTCCGCAAGAAACTTATCTTTTACTAAAAACAAAATGCTGCTAAACAATTTGTCTTTATAGCGGTTTATCAATGTTTCCAGTGCATAGCAATTTCCTTCCTGAAAATTAAGGATGAGCTGGGTGTCAGTTAAAGCTTCGCATGTTTTCATAATCGTGCCTTTGGAGTTATCATTGCCACTTTGCAATCAGATTTTTTTATTTATTTAAAGTGGAACGTTGGGTAGAGATTAATAAATAGGCAACGATTTTTTGTTAAGATTATTTGATAATTGAATTTATTGTATGCAATATGTAAAAAAAAAGTGAATTGCCAAAATGATATTTTCCTAAAAAGTTTTTTTGGGTTATCAATTCATCTTTTTGCACTTTTACCTTTTTAGATGAAAGAAAACCCGGTTATAGATTTGAGTGATAAGCAGCAAATAACAAATAATATTTTTGTTAAGGGCGCAAGAGTACACAATCTTAAAAATATTTCTGTTTCTTTTCCGCGCAATAAATTAATTGTAGTTACAGGTGTATCAGGCAGTGGCAAATCTTCTCTTACAATGGATACATTGTTTGCCGAAGGACAGCGCCGTTATGCCGAAAGTCTTAGTGCTTATGTGCGCCAGTTTATGGCAAGAATGGTTAAGCCTGATGTTGATTTTATAAAAGGGTTATGTCCAGCCATTGCCATTGAACAAAAAATAATTACAAGAACACCGCGCAGTACCGTTGGTAGCATGACTGAAATTTACGATTACCTGCGGCTGCTCTATGGCAGAACAGGCAAAACGTATTCACCAATCAGTGGACGCGAAGTAAAAAAAGATGACGTGCCCGATGTATTAGCGGCAATAAAAAAATTATCAGAGGGAAATAAAGTTTACATACTTGTTCCTTTTAAACAACATGCAAAAAGAGACATAAAAGAAGAACTGAATATTCTTTTGCAGAAAGGATTCTCACGCATTTATATCAGCGCATTAAACAATAATAAATCATCGAAAAAAGCCATCGAAACACCTGAAGTTTTACGCATCGAAGATTTACTTGAAACTCAGGATAAAGAGTTAAAGAAAAAATTTTCTGTTGCTGAAAATATTTATCTGCTTGTTGATAGAATTATAGTAAAAGATTTTGATGAAGATGATATTCACCGCATCAGCGATTCTGTAAATATTGCTTTTTATGAAGGTGAAGGCAATATGCTCCTTGAAATAAATGAAGAAACAAAATTGCCTTTTAGCAATAAGTTTGAATTAGATGGAATTGTGTTTGAAGAACCGGTGCCGAATTTATTTTCATTTAACAATCCTTTTGGTGCCTGCCCAACTTGCGAAGGGTTTAGCCAGGTGCTTGGCATTGATGCAGACCTTGTAATTCCTGACAGAAGAATGAGTGTATATGATGGCGCTGTGGCACCGTGGAAAGGAGAAAAACTTGGCTGGTGGCGTGAGCAATTTATAAAAGGAGCTCGGTCAATTAATTTTCCTGTTCATAAATCAATTGCAGATTTAACTGATGAACAATATAATATTTTATGGACAGGCAAAGGAAGCGTTTATGGTATTGATGATTTTTTTAAAGAGGTAGAACAAAATCTTTATAAGGTTCAGTATCGTGTTTTATTAAGTCGTTATCGTGGAAGAACTAAGTGCCCGGATTGCGAAGGCTATCGTTTACGTAAAGAAGCATTGTACGTAAAGCTCGGCGATAAACATATTGGTGAGTTATGCGAAATGCAGGTGAGCGATTTAAAAAACTGGTTTGATAACTTAAAGCTTAGTAATTATCAGCAACAGGTTGCAAGCCGCGTGCTGATTGAAATACATCAGCGTTTGCAAACTCTATTAGATGTAGGTTTGGGTTATCTTACTTTAAACCGTCTTGCAAATTCTTTAAGCGGCGGAGAAAGTCAGCGCATACAATTAACGCGCAGCCTGGGCAGCAATCTCACCAATTCATTATATATATTAGATGAACCATCCATCGGTTTACATGCACGGGATACAGAAAGATTAATAAGTGTATTAAAAAGATTGCGTAATGAAGGTAATACAGTAGTTGTGGTGGAACATGATGAAATGATGATGCGCGAATCAGACCATATAATTGATATGGGTCCTTTAGCTTCACATTTGGGAGGAGAAGTAATTGCAGAAGGAAATTTTAAAAGCATTCTCGAAAATCCAAATAGCTTAACAGGAAAATATTTACGAAAGGAGCTAACTATACCTGTTCCTGCAAAACTTCGTACAGCAAAACATTTTCTAAAACTTACAGGTGCGCGCCAGAATAATTTAAAAAATATTAATGTAGATTTTCCGCTGGATGTTTTATGTGTTGTTAGTGGTGTAAGCGGAAGCGGTAAAACAACGCTTATAAAACAAATATTATATCCAGCATTAAGAAGATTAAAAGGTGAGTTTACTGAAAAACCGGGCTATCATAAAAATCTTGAAGGTGATATAGAATACATCAGTCAGGTTGAAATGATTGATCAAAATCCGATTGGCAGAAGCAGCAGAAGCAATCCTGTTACTTATATAAAAGCTTATGATGAAATAAGGGACTTGTTTTCAAAACAACCCTTAAGTAAAATACGTGGTTTTCAGCCAAAACATTTTTCGTTTAATGTAGATGGTGGCAGATGTGATACATGTAAAGGCGAAGGCGAACAAATTGTTGAAATGCAGTTTTTGGCTGACGTGCATTTAACATGTGAAGTATGTGGCGGAAAAAAATTTAAAGAAGAGGTGCTTGAAGTAACATATAAGGGCAAAAGTGTGTATGATGTTTTGGAGTTAAGCGTGGATGATGCAATTGAATTTTTTGCAGAAGAAAAAAATCTTGCAAATGCCATAAAGCCTTTGCAGGAAGTTGGACTTGGATACATTAAACTGGGCCAAAGCAGTGATACATTAAGTGGAGGTGAAGCACAACGTGTAAAGCTTGCTTCATTTTTAGGTAAAAGCCGTGGCAGCGGTCACATACTTTTTATTTTTGATGAACCAACTACAGGGCTTCATTTTCATGATATACAAAAATTGCTTGCTGCATTTAATGCCTTAATTAACCAGGGGCATTCAATAATTGTTATCGAACATAATATTGATGTAATAAAAAGTGCTGACTGGGTAATTGATATGGGACCAGAAGCGGGAGATAAAGGCGGATGGATAGTTTATAGCGGTAAGCCATCGGGTATAAAAAATATAATGGAAAGCATTACCGGCAGCTTTATTATATAATGATAGTTTTTAAAAATTCGGACAAACCTCTATCCTTATAAGTATTGATTGAGTTTCATTTTGGTACTCTGTGTTATTTTTAGTTCAGTATTTAGAAAAATACTATTATACATATTCTATCATTCGATATCCAATATTTATGAAAACCAAATTAGCTCTTGTCTTGTGCATCTTATTTATTGCGCATGTATCCGTAAAATCCCAGGTGAAAATCGGCAATAATGCCA
>JAICKT010000077.1 GCA_025927795.1 Parafilimonas sp.
ATGCCAATGGTATGTTTGTAACCCGGCAACCCTGCTATGGGGCTAATGTAGCGGGCATCTTCTTTAGCTGTCCATGTTTTATCTTTTGGTATTTTTACCGGCGTAAAGCGTATCCATTCTGTTTCGGGTGCGCAGCCATTATTCCAATAGAGCCGCGGATGATCTACCAGAATAGAAAGCCCGCTTCTTATTATTAATACAAGAAAAAAGAAATTAACCCAGTGGCTCAGGTTAAGCCATAGCGGAAAGCCTGTAGCATCTGCAGTTGTTGTTGCCGGAATAGATAAAGAAGGATCTTTTGGTAAACCCATCAACAAAAATTGAAGCCAAGCTGCAGCAATGGCACCTAAAATAATTACGGCAAAAATTACCAGCATATAAGGCTTAATAGCTATAAATGCACGCCTGTCAGCAGGATAATGCACTGCCTTTTCTTCTTTGGTAAAATGAGTAAACATTCTTACTAAAGGTACTTGCTTATAGCGCATGTAACAATTACAATCATAAATAATACTTTGCGTACCTTTCGTTTTAGCTTTAAACAAAATGTATAAAAACCATGGAAGAAAAATTTAATGAGGCAACGCAACAGCGACCTGAAGGAGACCGTGCAATGGATGCAACACTGGTTACTATTGACCTGCCGTTATTTATCAAACGGATAAAGCAGGAGTCAACATGGAAAGATTCAGACAGGAATGCTGTTACCGTTTTTAAAACAAATGGAATGCGGCTTGTATTGGTTGCCTTGCATGCAGGCGCAGAATTGAAAACTCATACGGTGGATGGTATTATAAGCGTACAGGTAATTGACGGGAAAATGAAATTTAATGCAGACAACCGGTCTGTTGAATTAAACACAGGGCAAATGCTGGCACTTCATAAAGGTATTCCTCACAGCGTTCTGGCTATAGAAGAAACAATTTTTTTACTTACCCTTACTACAACATTGGAAAAATAAATAAAGCCTTTATTATAATAGCGGCTTCTTACTTCTTTTGGAGAAGGAAGACACCGCTGCAACAGAGGCAAGGCTTGCAAAACTTGAAGCGATGATGAACGCGCAGTTAACTACCAACTACAAACAAGAAATTACAAATTTATCATCCGCTTTGCTTCAGCAAAACATTCCCAATCCATTCAATCATACAACAACGATTAATTATACTTACCACAAACATATTCATCCGCAAAAATTGTTGTAACAGATAAGAGTGGTAAGACTTTAAAAGAAGTAAATGTTTCTGCAAAAGGTAAAGGCAGTGTACAACTTAATGCAGCTACCTTATCGTCTGGTGCTTATCAATATTCTCTATATGCAGATAGAAAGTTGATTGATACCAAACAGATGGTGCCGGCGAAATGAACAATGTACAAAGAACAATGAATAATTAGCAATTAAAATTACTGTTCGCTGTTCATTATTCATTGAAAAGGCTTCGTAATGTGCAGGGCTTTTTTTATGGCAGCTTTCTTCTTATCTTACTTAAAATTATTTGGTATGAAAACAAAGCTCTACAACATAATTATCTTTTTGCTGTTTGTAAATTATATTGAAAGTAATGCACAGAGTGCTAACACGAGCTTGTCTAATCTTATATCTCCTACCAAAGTAAATGTAAATTTGCTGCCGGATAAAAACGGTAACCGTAACTTAGGCTCTCCTGCTAAACAATGGAGAAATATCTATTTCACCGGGAATCAGTATATCGGTACTTACAGAGTAATTCAAATAGATACTGTTATTTCTAACATATTTATAGGCATGTTTGCAGGCTTTCAAAATACAACCGGAAGTAGTAACATTGCTTTAGGAAATTCACCCCTTAACTCAAACGTATCCGGTTTCGACAACATCGCGATTGGATCTTTGGCCCTCGCCTCAAATAATGAAAGTTTCAATATCGCTGTGGGGTTTAAGTCACTTAATACAACAACTGCCTCACAATATAATACTGCAATTGGGTATGGCGCCGGCGGTCTCTACAACCAGGGATATAATAATGTATTTGTGGGTGCAGGAAGCGGTACAGATGCAGATGCTTACTACAATGTTGTCGCGATAGGAAAAGGCACTACCTGTACAGCACCAAGCCAGGCAAGAATAGGAAACGAATTTACAACTTCGATCGGCGGCTATGCAAACTGGTCAAACATTTCAGATGGCCGTGTAAAAAAGAACATTAAACAAAATGTGCCCGGTCTCGCATTTATAAACAAACTTCAACCCATTACTTACAATCTTGATCTTGATGCTGCTGATAAAATAATTCAAAGACCACAACAAAAAAATAAAGAAGGGGAAATAATTCAGTTTACACAAGATGAAACCATTTCAAAAAAGATAAAAGAGCAAATTGTTTACACAGGCTTTGTTGCGCAGGATGTAGAAAAAGTTGCAAAGAGTTTGAATTATGATTTCAGCGGTGTTGATGCAGCGAAGAATGATAAAGATCTGTATGGTTTGCGTTATGCAGAGTTTGTTGTACCACTTGTAAAAGCTGTACAGGAGTTAGATTCAATTCAAAATTTAAAATTCAAAAAACAAAACGAAGAAATCGTTGCCCTGAAGCAACAAAATGAAAGTTTGCAAAATCAAGTCAATGAACTGAAAGCAATGATCGTTTCAAGTCAATCAACAGTTAATGGTCAACTGTCACCTGCATCACTTCAACAAAACATTCCCAATCCTTTCAATCATACAACAACTATTAATTACAAATTACCGCAAACGTATTCTTCAGCAAAAATTATTGTAACAGATAAAAGTGGCAAAACTTTAAAAGAAGATAATATTTCTGCAAAGGGAAAGGGAAGTTTAAGCATTGATGCTTCCACACTAACATCAGGAACTTATCAATGTTCTTTGTATGTAGATGGAAAGTTGATTGATAAGAAGCAAATGGTATTAGCAAAATAATTCTTCATCTGTTCATAAAGCCGACAATACCGGCTTTTTTACTTCTCCATCTCCCTCACCACCTTCCTCGTCTCCACACTCACTGTACAAACGCGTTTTAATAAATCAATCACATGTTCTTTATAATCTGCAAAGCGGTACGTGTTGAACTTGTGTTTTAGCAGGGTCTTCGTTAAAGCATTTGTGCAAAAACACGAGACCCTGCGTGTTATTGTTTGCGTATAATGCGCGGAGTCTCATGCAATACACATTAACAATATAATGAAGACCCCGCTATGACAGAAGACCAAATAACTATACTTCGCTTCTATTTCTGTTACATCAATTGTTTCAACTACTTCATTAACTACTCTTGGTAAATGATTGGAGGGAATAAAATCTTCAATACTTGGTGGCAGCAAAAATAACTGCTCATTATTTACAGGCTTCAACTTTTGCATGATGGTAAGACAAGCATTAAGTATACTTTGTTGTTTGCTAAATATTAAAACCTGTGCAATTCTCAGTCAGCCTCAGGACACGAACCATGGCTGAGGATTTATATTAAAGTATAAAAAAAATTTCATCAATTATATTGATTTCGTTTTTATCATTTGCCGGTGACAACACCAGCAAGACGGAGACATTTATTTTATTTCGATTCGTGCGGACAAGAACCGGGGCAATTGACTAAAAACTCTTCATACATGTCTTAAAAAATTTCGTAAGTTCCTTATTTTATATTTCTCATTTTTTGATCGTTTATATCCTGCAAAATTCCATACACCCTGGTATATACTCCATTGAGTTTTTTAACTTCGCCCTTTGTGCGCACCCATTTTTCTTTTCCTTTTGCTGTAATAATCCTTGCCTCTATATCAAACGGTTCGCCATGGTCCATCGCATTTGAAAACGCTAATCTAATCTGGTTACGGTCATCGCCTTCTTTATAAAAATTAACGGCTTTTCTAAGTTCAGGTACAAAATCCGCAGTTACTTCATTTATTTCTTTAGTCACATTGGTCCAGCTAAATTTATTCCTAATTAAATCAATTTCCCAACCTCCAACACGTGCCACATGGCTGGTTTGTGCATATAAATCAATTGATTTTTCCAGTGCCTCCTTTGTTTCAACCAACTCTTTATTTTTTTTTCTTAATTCAAGCAGTTTTACCACCTGGTTAGATAAAGCGCGTAAGGCTTCAAATTGTTCTTCTTTCAGCGTTCTTGGTTTATTATCAATAACGCAAAGTGTTCCCAAAGCAAAGCCGTTTTCTGTTACCAATGGAACTCCGGCATAAAATACAGCATTTGGCTTATTGGTTACAAACGGGTTGTCTGCAAAACGTTCATCCAGTCTTGAATCTGGCACCACCATTATTGTTTGCGGTGTATTGATGGCATGTGCGCAAAAAGAATATACCCTGTCTGTTTCCCGCACATCTAGTCCGTAATTCGACTTAAACCATTGCCTTGTTTCATCTATGATGGTGACCAAAGAAATGGGTGTATCACAGATCTGCGAAGCAATCATAGTAAGATAATCAAAATCTTTCTCAGGTATGGTATCGAGAATATCATATTCATATAAAGCCTGCAACCTTTCCTGTTCATTTGCCGGCATTTTCGGTGTGATCATTTATTTATTGTGTATAAAATAAAATTACGATAGTTGTTGAAAATGATGAAAGAAGAATAATAAGATTTATTATAAGTTGCTGTTGCATTATATTAAGTTAAGGTTTGATTCTGCCAAACATTTTTTTAAGAGATGTATAGATTCGTATCAACACGAACCAATGCGCCGGTGTTTAATCTCCTGCTACGATTAAGTCTTGCACCAGCCGAAAATTTTTTTAACTTAGAAGGGTAAAACTGCTTCATTGATTTTTCACTTTAGTTGTAAACGTTATGAACAAGCATTCATATCCTGTAGCTGCTATTTTTTTTCTCCTGTTGTCTGTTAACGTTTCACAGAATTTTGGACAAACCACTTCTGCAAAAAATGTTATTAATGTCGTTGTTAGCGGCGTCGATCACGAGACGCCTGATTTTGCACTGCTTCAGCGAAACCTGGAAACGATGCTTAAAGTGAAGATATATTCTTCATACAGCTACAACATGTCAACGCTCGATTTTTTCTGCGACAAAACTCCAACCGAAATATGGGATAAACTTTCGAAAGACACAAAAGACCGGTTTAAGTTAATAAGGATAGAACCTTTGCGAATTGACTTAACAACAATAGACGCAGTTAAAGATTCTGCAACGGGCAATTCATCTGCCCGCACGAATGATGAACAAGCGATAAAAGAAGCTGTTGAGGCATTTGGAAAGGCAATATTAAATAACAATGGAAATGCTGCCGCGTCTTTGTTAGCGGCTGATTTCGCTTGCAATGTTTATGGAAAAAGAATGAATAAAGAAGATCGGCTGGCAAGTATAAATTCAGGGCAATATAAATATGGTGCTTTTAAAAAGGAAGACGTAAAAGTGACTATGTACACACAAACAGCTACTGCTGTTATAACAACGGCTGTGAAGTATAAATCAGGTGATAACGATGTGTCTGTTAATTTTTCCAGTTTAACCTTCATAAAAAAAGAGGGACATTGGCTGCTTTCAGGAGAATGCCTGATGGGAAATGGGTGCTTCAAATAAGCAAAGAGTATTATCGTTTTGATCTTCTTTTCTGTTTGCAGATAGTTGAACCATTCATAGATTACATCATAAGAATTAGTAAGTTGAAAAAGTGGTAACCAATTATAGCATGTAAATGTTTTGTAGTAAAGGTTTGATTGAATGGGTTATGCAAACAGGCATTTACTAAATTAAGCATTGTTGCGCTATAACGCAGGGTCTCATCCTGTACACTTTGGCTTTATAATGAAGACCCCGCTGCGACGAAGAGACCCCGCTGCGACAGAAGAATAAGCAAAGAGTATTGTCGTTTTGATCTTCTTTTCTGTTTGCAGATAGTTGAACCCCGTCCGACCACTCATCCGGGCGGATTTCTATGACTTCACCAAATAGTTTTTAATAAATTTTTATGCGGCTTTTGCATAGTTATCAACGTAAGGCTTTTCATTTTTCACAACTGCAAAAACTCGCAACACAAGTTTGTTTTTGATTGCATTTAATATACTCATGGCATGTTTGCCCTCTTGCTTCTTTCGTTCATAATAATCTTTAAACTCTTTATAATTTTGAATAGATGTTAGTGCACACATGTGCAGTAATCGTTTGAGTTCTTTGTTTGCCATTTTATGAACATGGTGTTTGCCCTTTATGCTGATGCCACTTTGATAATCGAAAGGAACAACACCGCAATAACAAGCCAGTTGTTTACCACTCGTGCACATGGTAAACATATTGGAACAACAGATAAGATATACTGCAGTTATATGCCCGATGCCAGGTATTGTATTGAGAAGTTTATAGGTTGTATATACATTCTCATCTTGTTTCAAAACATCTTTTATTTTTTGTTCTGTTTGTTTGAGTGATTGCTGCAAACCTTTTAAAGCAGGTTGTAAAAGCTTTTTTAATGCAGCAGGTTCTGTAGCTGATGTGCTAATATGTTTCAGTTCTTTTAATGCTGTTTCAATGCTTCTTGTTTGAACGATGAGTTTGTTTCTTACAGTGAGTAAATCTTTTAGCGGCATTATTGCTGAATGCAGTGCTGGTGTAGGTTTCAGACGATCAGCATTACGCACTGCATACAGCGCAAGTCTTCTGCTATCCACCTTATCATTCTTACCTCTTGCAATACCTAAACTCCATTTTACCTGTGCTGCATTTTCAATGCAAAGATCAATTTGCAAGTGAGAAAAAAACTGCCATAATAAACGATGATAAATACCAGTATTTTCAATTACAACAATCGTCTCATCGGATAAAGGCACCTGCATTTCTGCTAACCAACATTTCATTTGTTGTAAACCTTGCAGTGTGTTATTAAACTGTTTCCATACAGGTTGTGAAAGAGACGAAGACTGCTGAATGATAAAAGCAACATCAAGTGTGTGTTTTGAAACATCAATGCCAATAAAATACTTTTTTTTCATAGCTTAGTTTTTACAAGTTAAAAATGCTAACCGGTGTTGCCTTTAATTTCTAGTCCTTAATAATGGGTCTGTAGCCCTAATTTCTATATGAATATGCAAAGGCAATAAAAGTGGCGACAGATTGTATCAGCCCATGGATCATTGGTCCTACATTACGCCTAATGCGCTGCCGCCACTGGTTAGTTGTTATCAACAAATTAATGTGAATTGTAAAAGAAAAAAGTAACAAAAAAGAAAAGGTAATAGTAGTAGTATTAATTAACGATAAATTCATCATGCAAGTCTAAAGGACATTTATAAATTACATCATAAGAATTAGTAAGTTGAAAAAGTGGTAACCAATTATAGCATGTAAATGTTATGTAGTAAAGGCTTGATTGATTTGAATGGGTTATGCAAACAGGCATTTACTAAATTAAGCATTGTTGCGCTATAACGCAGGGTCTCATCCTGTACACTTTGGCTTTATAATGAAGACCCCGCTGCGACTAATAATTATTAAGGGACATTATAAAGCCGTCTCATCCACAATTAGAGCTTTTTTAATTTTAGTAACTTTACAGTTATGGCAGAGGATAACAAAAACCCCAAAGAAGCATCTAACATCTTTCATAGCATTATGAAAGCGTCTGTTAAGCCTAATAATAAGGTTAAATGCCCTGTGTGTGGTGCGGATGCTAAACAAATCAAAGGGAACGATTATAAGTGCATTAAAGGTCATGAATTTTCAGAGTAACGAACCTAATGCAGGGGTAAAGAAAAATTTAAAAACAAAAAGTATGAATCTTTTTAAAAAAGAAGAACCACAAACGATAGCAGTAAAAGGCCATCAACTTATTTGTCCTATATGCTCAAACAATCTATTTTTGAAAAAAACTACATTAGGAAATCTGGGTGGTTTTTTCAACGACTGGTCTACAGCAGTTGTTTGTTCTGAATGTACTTATGTCTTTTGGTTTGGGTCTGAAATTTAAACTGTGTCAAATTATTTTTGGACGGTACAGGAGTTGGATGGATTATTTATCCGATTTGAACTTTGTCATGCGATTAAAATGGGCATGGTCTAACAGGTATATAGTCTCCTCTTGTGACCAACAAATTTGATTGTTTGAATTTACGCTGATTTCAATTGCCGAGCCCTTATCGCCCGGCCTTCTGTAGTTGGTGACAACACACAACAACGACAGTGCGCGAACACCAACAATGGCGGAGAGAAGGCATTGTGGAAAAGCAATGATGGGCTTTGTGCTCCGATTGTCCGCAATGTCCCTGGCTTGCACTCTTTGCTTTTAGGAGACATTGCGGGAAAGGAAAATCGAACATACGAATGTCTCTTCGCGTTGCCTCTGTGCGATGAAAGGACATTGCGCTTCTTTTGTACGCAATATTCGTTAACCGCTATTAGTTAATTCTAATGGAAACCACATGGAATGATGCGCTTTTACGCTCCGATTGCCACAATGTCCCTGCTATCGCTCGTTGCTTTTGAAGGAGACATTGTGGAGAAGGGAAATATGAGTTCAACATCTTTATTTTTTAAACGACTTTTTGAAGCGGCTCTTGCTGCTGTCCAAACACCAAAACGGTGTGTGTGTTCTTCGATGGTATAGTTTTCTAACAAAATGAAAATTATAATTATTAATAAATATCAATTCCAATTTGTGTTAACCACTTTCTCCATATCGCATTAGCAATATCTTTATTATCATATTTCTTTTGTTCTTCACGTCCACCAAATATTGAACTTCGCGATAGAAAGAACATCTGTCGAAGCAGGGTCTTCGCTAAAGCTTATGCTTATAGCTGCGAGACCCTGCGTTTGTTACTTTATATATCTTAATAACGCGGGGTCTCAACCTGCGCACATAGCTTATGCAATGAAGACCCCGCTGCGACGAAACTATTACATTGGTAAAACCCGCAATTATGTATTTGTGCATCATGAAAACTTAAAAACCACAGATGTAATTCCAATGTCAAGGGTAAAACAAATTACTGTAGCGCAACACAGACCAGCACATAAAAAACAAGACTAACAAACGCAGGGTCTGACGCTATGCACACTAACTATTATGTTGAAGACCCGGCTACGATTAAGTTTCTAATGAAGATCCCGTTGCGACTTAAGATTTGAATGAGTTGTTTGTTGGCATTTATTAATTGTTGTTCTTGTTCTATTTGATTGACGATTTGTTGTTAATCCCAACGGGATTTAATATTTATAGCAAATGATGTTGTTTAATATTATGCGACTCCTTCGGAGTCGTACCTTCTAACATTTTTATGCCTTCTATAAACATATAATGCCTTCGGCATTAAAGTAAAATTTATTCCTCCGCCACCAAACTCAATTGCTCATTTTCTATTGCATATTCTTTTGTATCTGTTTGCCAGAGCTTGTTTATTTCATCTTTTATTTTTTGTTCGAAGAGTTTGATGAGTTGTTTGTTGGCGTTTATTAATTGTTGTTCTTGTTCTATGCGATTGACGATTTGTTGTTGAATGGAAAGTGGTGGAAGTGGGATTTGCACAGAAGAAATATCTCCATTATTAATTAAAGCCACTCCTGCTGAATTTGAAATTGATGATAAATCAAAACCTAATAAAAAATAGAAAAGATACTTATTATTCAATCGAGTTGATTGAATAACTAACCCCATACAATTGTTATCAATTAAACAGGGAATTGCTGTAATTCTTTTTTTATTTGTTGCGATTGCGGCACCGCGCTTGGGCAAAATAATTGAACCAATTGGTAAAAGAGGCTTTGAAGTTTGTATTATCCAATGCGAAGAAGTTACAATCTCAATTTGGTTTTCTTCCAAATTCATGTCACTAACTTTTATACATGCAATGTTTTCATTGTCAAATTCAGTTAAAACACTTCCGTTATCAATAATGACATGTTCTCCCAACTTCACCATTTCCCAATCAGGGTTTATATCTATTTGTGGTTTGTAGTTTTCTATTATTTGTTTTGCGCCATCAATTATTTTTTGCCAGCCTTCTATTTTGTTTACTATTTCCTGTTGTATGGAAAGTGGTGGAAGTGGAATTTGTAAGTCATAAGCATCGTTTCTGTTTAATCCAGGAACTCCTGCTTGAGTATTTACATTTTTTAAATCAAGAACAATTAAACATTCGAATAAATACTTTAATAAAACTTGTTTTTCTGATTTCAATTTTATATAAAAAGTTGTATCAATTGGGAAACCATTCTCGTACGAATAATGAACCGAACCAGCAGAACCTTTTCTGCCTACAACTAAAAAAGGAGCTTCAACTAAATAAACGTTGTGATATCCAACAATACCATTTGAACCATATACCGGATATTTACCATTAATTCTATTCTCTTCCTTTAATGGCTTTCCATATTCAAACTCACACACATCGCCCAACTTCACCATTTCAAATTTTGATTGCCGCAAATTTCCATTCACTCTATATCTATCCATCGAAAGATTATAATCACCATTCGCTTTTATCTTTTCTTTTTCAACCAATAAATAATTACCACTTAATTCATCAACTGTTTCATCAGTCTTAATTTTTAATTGATAATTATTAATTACTTCAAGTGCATCGGTCAAATCATTTTTTGCAATCGCTTTTCTTTGTGCACCTAAATCAAAACCATCGTTCTCAATCTTTACAAATAATATTTTGTTCGTTTTTTTAGCAATCGTTTTATCCATCAATAAAACAGAAGTCTTTACACCGCTGTAAGGGTTAAATATGCCTGCAGGCAAACTAACCACGGCATACAAATAATTTTTATCAACCAGCAATTTGCGCAAAGCCTTATGTGCCGTAGCGCTTTGAAAGATGATGCCTTCAGGAACAATAACACCTGCACGTCCGGTTGTAGGATTTATATGTTCAGCGATATAATCAACAAACAACACTTCGCTGCGGTTAGCCTGCATCGTAAATTTCTTATGCGGCTTTATACCACCTTTCGGGGTCATAAACGGCGGGTTCGCCATAATAATATCAAAGTAATCTCCCCAACGGTCTTCACTGGTTAATGTATCGTATTCATAAATCTTTGGTGAAGTAAAATGGTGCAGGTACATATTCACCAAACTTAGCCGCACCATATCCGGCGATATATCATAACCGGTAAAATTGTTCATGAGTTTTTTACGGTCGGCTGGTGTAAGCAAATCACCTTGTGTTTTATTGGTGTTTTCTTTCAGCATGTACTTATAACTGCTAATTAAAAATCCTGCCGTGCCACATGCAGGGTCAAGAATGGTTTCATTCTTTTTTGGTTGCAATATGTTTACAATAAAATCAATAATATGTCTTGGCGTTCTGAATTGTCCTGCATCACCCTGTGAACCTAAAACAGATAACAGGTATTCAAAAGCATCGCCTAACTTTTCGCTATGGTCATAGTGAAATTCATTGATTGTTTTTAAAAACAACTTTAATGTTTCAGGGTCACGATAAGGTAAGTAAGCATTCTTAAAAATATCGCGAAACAATTGCGGAATGTTTGGGTTCTGGTCAAGCTTTTCAATAGCTTCACCATATAAGCTCAGCATTTCATAACCACCTAAACGCGGGTCAAATATTTTGCTCCATCCATATTTTTCATATTCGCCTGTAAAGAAGCTTGCCATGCCGCCAAACTCGATTGCTTCCTTATCCATATCATCCATAAACTTATAGATAAGTGCAATGGTTATTTGCTCTACCTGGCTTTTCGGGTCGGGTACTTTACCTACTAAAATATCACGAGCTGTATCTATCCTTCTTCTTGTTTCGTTATCGAGCATTATTTCCTTTTTAATCCCGAAGGAATTATATGTTTATAGAATTATCGTTTATTTTTCTGTTCGACCCTTTCGGGGTCGTATTGCTTTTTACATTTTCCTTTCTATAAACATTTGAAGCCGTTGGCTTCTTCTTTAATCCGAAGGATTATATGTTTATAGCGATTCGTTTTATTTTTTATTATACGACTCCAAAGGAGTCGTATAAATTGTAATGTCTTTTCTCTATAGATATGTGAAGCCGTTGCTTCTTAATCAATCCAATTGAATAAATATTCCGGTTTATACTCAACTGCAAACTTGTTTAAAAATTCAATGTATTCTTCTTTGAATGTTTGCTTTTTATGATGTTCTTTTTGATTATTAATGTATGCAATTACGTTATTCAATGATGAATGGCTATACGAAAATGCACCATAACCTTCCTGCCATTGAAAAACTGATTTTGTAAATTTTTTTTCTTTAATGAAATCATTTGACGATTTTTTAATTTCTCTAATTAAATCACTTAAGCAGCATGATGGACGCATACCAATAAGAAAATGAATATGGTCAGGCATGCCATTTATTGCAAGCATTTTTTGCTCTTTGTTTCTAACAATACCGGAAATGTATTTATAAAGTTCTTGTTCCCAATCATCGAGTATTAAGCTGCTTCTTCCTTTAACTGCAAATACGGCATGAATATATATTTGAGAAAACGTGGCTGGCATTTATTTTTTAATTTAGTAGCTTCTGTTTTAATCCTGAAGGGATTTAATATTTATAGCAAATAATGTATGTTATAGTGCGACTCCTTTGGAGTCGTATTTATTATCGTTCTTTTTTCTATAAATATTTGAAACCTTCGGCTTCATTATTTAATTTTCGTTCTTATATAAATGTGGCGCTGCTTTCATTTAAGCCATGAATTTATTTAATGAAACATTGTCTTTAATATATTCCGGAATTAAAGCCATTAATTCCGGTGAAAGCTTTCTAAACACTTCACCGTTTGCATTTGTATTTAATAAAGCATATTGCTTGTTCTCAATTATTTTTCTGAAATCTTCATCACTGATATAACTTTTAAAATAGTTTTTTACTTCATTAAAATATTTTTCATCCGGCAAATAACGGCTGTCGAATTTATCAAATTCATCTTCGAGCAATTCATCTCTATTTTTAAAATAAGGAATTATGCCAAACACTTTTTCAATTATTTCACGTAGTGTAATTCTTCTGTCAACCTTTGCCGCTTTCCTTAATTTTTCAAGGTTAAAATATTCTTCAGGCTTATCAAATATGTGCTGAAGAATATAACTTTCTATTGCATCATAATCTTGTTGCTTCATCATCTCTTTAATTTCTGAATTTTTCTGCACTTCTTCTTCAAAGCGATTAAAATACATCCTGTCAATCTTCATTCCTTCAACACCAATGTCTGAAACTTTAATTGATTTTAGTGGGTCCTCGCTTTCATTCTCGTGAATTGGATAAGGTGGTGGTGGGTCTCCCCCTTCACTGCCCTTGCCTATTTTGGGCAACTTTATTATTTCATCATAATTAAATTTTTCTTCAAAGTATTCGCAGTTAGCAAAGAAATCAAATAACTTGAATTTTGTTTTTTCAAAATGTTCTGCTGAAACATTTTCAACAAGTGATTTATCCTTCAAAACTTCTTTGTTAGTAAAATTCCATTTGCGTGTTCCTCTCCCTTTTATCTGTATAAAATCTGTTGGTGAGAAGATGGGTCGCATCAAACAGACGTTCAATAAATCCTGGCAGTCATAACCGGTAGTCATCATACCAACCGTAACACAAACTCTTGTTTTACTGGTTTTGTACATCGGTTGAAAATTGCCATTGCCATTAAGATTATTGTTAGTGAAGTTTATGGTGAACTGTTGTGCATCTGCAACTCTTGATGTTACCTGTACAGCAAAATCTGATTGATATCTTCCCGGGAACATTTTATCAGCTATCTCATTCAATACCTGAACAAGCTTTGCTGCATGATTTTGGCTTACTGCAAATACAATTGTTTTTCCTGCTTCACTGGTTACAGGATCTAGCAGAG
>JAICKT010000669.1 GCA_025927795.1 Parafilimonas sp.
TCTAAAACCTCCGCCTTGCGTTAAATACTCCTGAATGATCTGTGTTTTTATATCCATAAAATAGGTGATTTTTAGTCAACCTATTTCAGGACGAGACAGGTCTAAATTAAAAGTGCTAAATCTTAATACAGTATTAATGCCAGTGTATTGGGAATTGATTGAACCTGAAGAAAACAATTTTGATTTTAGTCTTGTTGATGGATTAATAACAGATGCATCCGCAAACAATCTTCATCTTATTTTATTATGGTTTGGTACATGGAAGAACAGCATGAGTTGTTATGTTCCTGCATGGATAAAAAAAGATTATAAACGTTTTCCAAGAACGATTGATAAAAATGGTAAGGCGCAGGAAATTATTTCTGCATTGAGTAAAGAAACATTAGATGCAGATTGCAAAGCTTTCGCAGCATTGATGAAACATATAAAAGAAATTGACACAGCAAAGCAAACAGTAATAATGGTGCAGGTAGAAAATGAAGTAGGCATGTTAAGCACTGCAAAAGAAACGACGCCGGATGTATTAAAACTTTTTAATAGTAATGTTCCTGATGATTTGATGCAATACCTGCAAAATAATAAAGATGATATTGTTCCCGAATTAAAAAACAGTTGGAGCGAGCAAGAATATAAAACGACAGGAACGTGGGAAGAAGTGTTTGGCAAAAGTGTTTCAACAGATGAAATTTTCCAGGCATATTGTTATGCAAAGTATGTAGATAAAGTTGCAGCAGCAGGCAAAGCTGAATACAATATCCCGATGTATGTAAACGCAGCTTTAAACAGACCAAATGTTTTGCCGGGGGATTATCCAAGCGCTGGTCCGCTGCCGCAGGTGATGGATATATGGAAAATGGCTGCGCCGCATATTGATATATTGTCGCCGGATTTTTATAACCCCGATACAAAGTATTGGTGCGATTTATATACCCGCAGAAATAACACGTTGTTTATTCCTGAAATAAGATTTGATTCATCGGATGGAGCAAAAGCTTTTTTTACACTTGGTCATTATCATTCTTTGGGCTTTTCTCCTTTTGCTATTGAAAAGGGCGGCGATGAAGTGGACACCATTCTTAAAAATACTTATAACATTTTACAACAACTTGCACCGATAATATTAAGTAGTGAGCCATCAAAAATGAACGGTGTTTTGCTGGATAAAAAAAATATGATTGATACAATTTCATTTGGCAATTATCTTTTTAAAATTTCTCACGATAATATATTGGGTTGGAACGGTCATAAAAACGATTCGTTGTGGGATGCAGTTGGAGGTATAATTATTCAAACAGCCGATGATGAATTCTGGGTTGGCGGAAGCGGCATTGTTATTAATTTTTTATCGGTTGATACAACTTATAAAGCCGGCATTCTTTCTATTGACAATGGTTCATTTAAAAATAACGAATGGCAACTTTTACTGCGATTAAACGGAGATGAAGACCACCAGGGCAGGCACCTGCGCATACCATTAAATGAATGGGATATTCAACATTTGAAATTGTACAGGTATAAATGATGAAGACAAGTAAAAATAAAAA
>JAICKT010000325.1 GCA_025927795.1 Parafilimonas sp.
AAAATTGGCGTGTATCCTTTTTACTGCACAGATTTTTGCAGTGCATTGCACCAGGAAATGCAGGGTTATATAAGAGTTTCCGCTGTTAATAATAATGTGGCGTTGAGTTTTTCTTTAGGTAAGAATAGTACAGATATTCCTGCAACACCAGGTCCTTCTAAATAATTTTTTAAACCTGTTAGGTTTTAAAAACCTAACAGGTTTCACTCATCGTTTATGAAACAAGATTTATTAGAACACAAAATTGTATTGCCAAGAATCTTGCTTGCATTTGCAGCAGGCTTGCTGGTAAGCTCCTTGTTCTTACCTATTTGGCAAATACAACTTACAGCGCCGCAATATCCTGAAGGTTTGGTATTAAGAATTTATGCGCACAAACTTGCAGGAGATGTAGATGTGATAAATGGTCTTAATCATTATATTGGTATGGCAACTTTGCACACAAAAGACTTTATAGAGTTTACTGTGTTGCCCTGGTTGATAATTTTTTTAATTGCCTGGCAGCTTTTAATCATCTTCATCAACAAAAAAAACTGGTATCTTATTAATGCCATTTTATTTATTGTGCTTGCCTTTATTTGCATGGGTGATTTTTACAGGTGGGAATATAATTATGGTCACAACTTAAATCCTGAAGCACCGATACAAGTGCCCGGCATGAGTTACACGCCGCCATTGCTCGGTTATAAACAGCTTTTAAATTTCGGTGCATTTTCTATTCCTGATAAGGGCGGCTGGACATATATTGGCGCAGGTGTTTTAATTGTGTTTTCTTATTTACTCGTTCTTCAGCCAAAGTGGCTTGGCTTTAAAAAAATGCAGCTCGCATTCAAAAAAGATTATGCAGTTGTTGCTGTTTTATTTCTAATTTCTTTCAGCAGCTGCTCGCAAAAACCGCAGCCAATTAATTATGGAAAAGAAGCGTGCAGTTTTTGCAAGATGACAATCATGGATAAAAAATTTGCCTGCGCTGTTGTAACACAAAAAGGAAAAAATTTTCATTTTGATGATATGCATTGCTTACTGAGTTACATGCAAGAGAATAAAATAAATGTAAAAGATATAACGGTTTATGTAAACGATTTTTTAAACGAACATAATTTTTTAAAAGCAGGCGAGTCATTCTTTGTAAAAGATAGTTCCTTAAAAACACCAATGAGCGGAAACATTGCAGCCTTTTCTTCTCAAACGCAGGCGCAGCAATATATTCAGCAGCATGGTGGTTCATCGATAAATTTTTCTCAACTCATTACTCCATAAATTTTGCGTACGTTTTTTATCATATTGTTTTTAATTTTTGCTGATATTTCTTTTGCATCAGTTATTCATGTTGGAAAAAATGAAGCTTATAATTCTATTCATGCAGCACTGCAAAAAGCAAATACTGGTGATACGATTTTTATTAATGAAGGAATATATGCAGAAGGCGAAATAAAAATCACAAAATCTGTTAAGCTCATCGGCAAAAATTTTCCGGTGATTGACGGGAGAAATAAATCGCAGGTTATTTCTGTTTATGTAAATCATGTTTTAATTGAAGGCTTCAAAATAATTAACGGCGGCTACTCCAGCGTATATGATTGGGCAGGAATAAAGTTGGTACAATGCGATAGCTGCATCATTCGAAATAATATTTTAATCAACAACAATTTTGGAATTTACTTACAGGCTTCAGCCAATTGCATTATTGCAAATAATAAAATAAGCAGCAACAATCCTGATGAATTATTAAGCGGCAACGCCATTCATTGCTGGAAGAGTTCTTACATCACCATAAAAAATAATGATGTCTCCGGTCACCGCGATGGAATTTATTTTGAGTTCGTCATCAATTCTCTCATTCAAAATAATTACAGCCACAACAATGTTCGCTATGGTTTGCATTTTATGTTTTCGCACAACAATAGTTTCATCAAAAATATTTTTCAAAAAAATCCTTCGGGTATTGCGGTAATGTATAGTCATGGTGTAACGATGCTATACAATCGCTTTGAACAAAACTGGGGCAGCGCGGCGTATGGAATTTTAATGAAAGACATCAGCGATAGCCGTGTTCAAAAAAATATTTTCCGAAACAATACTGTTGCCATTCACATGGAAGGCAGTGCAAGAATGCTGGTTGAAAACAATGAATTCATCAGCAATGGTTGGGCGCTTGAAGTACAGGCAAGTTGCAACGATAATATTTTTAAGCACAACAATTTTGAAAGCAATTCTTTTGATGTGGGAACAAATGGTACGATGCAGTTGAATACGTTCACAGAAAATTATTGGGATAAATATGAAGGCTACGATTTAAACCGCGATGGTATTGGCGATGTGCCTTACAGACCTGTAAGTATGTACTCGATGGTGATTGAACAATCACCGCCGGCAGTAATGTTATTCAGAAGTTTTTTGGTAGGCATTTTAGATAAAACAGAAAAAGTTTTGCCTGCAGTAATCCCTGAAGGTTTAAAAGATGATAAACCATTAATGAAAAAAATTCCGCTATGATTCACACAAAAAATCTTACAAAAAAATATAGCAGAACAACAGCACTGCAAAATATAAATGTTGCATTTGAAAGGGGAGAATCTATTGCATTAATTGGACCCAATGGTTCAGGCAAAACAACGCTGATAAAATCAATTTTGGGTTTGGTAATTCCAACTGAAGGGAATATTTTTTTTAATGGAAAGAGTATTTTAGGAGAGTGGAAATACAGAAATGAAATTGGTTACATGCCGCAAATAAGTCGCTTTCCTGAAAATATGAATGTGCATCAATTATTAAAGTTGATGAGAGATGTTAGAAAAGATGAACACCACAAATTGGATGAAGATTTAATTCATGCATTCAAAATTGAAAATATTTTAAACAAAACGATGGGTTCTTTATCAGGCGGTACAAGACAAAAAGTGAGTGCCTGCATTGCATTTTTATTTTCGCCGCAAGTATTGATTTTAGATGAACCCACTGCAGGGCTTGATCCGCTTTCCAATGAAAAACTGAAAGAAAAAATTGATAAAGAAAAACAAAAAGGAAAATTGATTTTAATCACATCCCATGTGTTGAGCGATTTGGATGATGTGGTTTCGCAGGTGGTGTATTTGCAGGATGGAAAATTGATGTTTCATAAAACGGTTGAAGAGTTGGAAGATTTTACCGGTGAACAAAAACTCAACCGCATTATTGCAAGCATGATGAATACACCGGAATTAATAAATGAACATTTATGAGCAAGATTATTAAATACATTATAATTGATTTGCTGCGCAATAAAATTGTAATTGGCTATACAATTTTTCTGCTGATATTATCTGCAAGCATCTTTAATTTAGGTGCAGACTCTTCGAAAGGCATTTTAAGCTTGCTAAACATTGTATTAATTTTTGTGCCGCTTGTCAGCATTATTTTTTCAACCATTTATTTATATAATTCTTCAGAGTTTATTGAGTTGATGTTAACGCAGCCATTAAAAAGAAAAACAATTTTGTTGAGTGAATTTGCAGGTGTTTCATCTGCATTACTGCTCGGTGTGTTTATCGGCGTTGGAATTCCTGTAATTGTATTTGATGGCTCAAATGCAGGCTGGTGGCTTATTATAGCTGCTTTATTTCTTACCATAATTTTTGTTGCACTGGCATTTTGGGCATCAGTGGCAACAAGAGATAAATCAAAAGGTATCGGCATCAGCATTTTATTGTGGTTTTATTTTGCATTGATTTATGACGGTCTTGTACTGTTTATTTTATTCAGCTTTAGCGATTATCCTTTAGAAAAGCCAATGCTTGCAATGTGCGCATTAAATCCAATTGATTTAGCACGCATCGCTATTTTATTAAAGCTTGATGTTTCTGCATTGATGGGTTATACCGGCGCCGTTTTCCAACAATTTTTCGGCAGCAGCGAAGGCGTATTGTTTGTTGTATGCGCTTTGATAATTTGGGCTGTGTTGCCCTGCTGGCGTGCATTTACGTTGTTTAATAAAAAGGATATGTAGATGAATAATTCATAATCATTCAATCGCAACATACAATGCTCAAATATTTTCTTGCATGGTTTCCTATGCTTTTGTTAGCAATTTTAAACGGCGCTATGCGAGACCTTGGGTATAAAAAATATATGGGTGATTTAACTGCACATCAAATTTCAACCATTACACTTATTATTTTATTTGCATTTTATATTGGTTATATTATTAATCGCTTTCCGCCAATTTCATCAACCCAAACAATTTTAATTGGCACGGTTTGGGTGATACTCACGTTAAGTTTTGAATTTGGGTTTGGCAGGTACAGAGGCAATGTGTGGTCGGTTTTATTTGCTGATTATAATATTTTGAAAGGAAGAATTTGGATATTGATACCGGTTTGGGTTTTAATTGCTCCTTATCTGTTTTATAAATACTTCAGGTAGAAATTTGTTAGTGTCTGTTATAGATTACCAATTTGTTTAAGCCAGTATCTTTACCTGTTATAAATTATTAAGGATATGATTAGAATCATATTGCTTATTTTTAATTCCAATTTTCTTTGTTTAAACTTTCAATTATGAAAAAATATTCTATTCTTGCTTCCGTAATTATTTTCATGTGGGCATGTAATGGCGGTGCCGGTGCTCCTTCCGAAAATGATACATCTTCTGCATCATCTGCAAACACATCGTCTTCATCTTCGAATACTTCTGCAAGCGCTGAAGAAGATGCAAAAGGAATTGGAAAATTTACACACGTTGATTTGCCTGCAACAATAGATAAATCAATGGTTGCAGGAGGTCAAAAAATTTATGACCTGAAATGTTCTTCCTGCCATCATCTTGATAACACAAAATTGGTTGGACCAGGATGGAAAGATGTTACAGAAAGAAGGAAACCCGAATGGATAATGAATTTTGTTACCAATACTGATGAAAATCTTGATAAAAATGCAACTGCGCAAACCTTACTTGAAGAATGTATGGTGCGTATGCCCAATCAAAATCTTTCTGATAACGATGCACGCGATATATTAGAATTTATGCGCAACAACGATGCAAAATAAATCCGGTATCCGCAAACGTTCAAAGATCTCACGATATTAACTCATCAAAAACAATGTAACACAATACAAAATAATTACTGCTTCTGTAAGCAACGCAAAAAAGAAAACCGGCAATGTATATTTTGTGTGCGCTGCACCAAGATTTAAAATGAGCGAAGGCACATTTACTACAAGTGCTATAATCCATAAAAGCAAGCTATTGTTACCAAGATATA
>JAICKT010000614.1 GCA_025927795.1 Parafilimonas sp.
ATTGCAAACCCAGTGAAGAGTTTGAGAACTGAATAGCGAGTGGTGAGTTGTGAATAGTTAATAAAGCTTATAGCATAAAACGTACAACTTAAACTTCAATCATGTTTAAAAATTATTTCAAAACAGCTTTAAGAAATCTTAAGCGCAATAAAGCTTACGCAATAATTAATACGCTTGGCTTAGCTGTTGGCATTGCGGCTTGCCTGCTTATTTTTTTAGTGGTTCAGTTTGAAACCAGTTTTGATAATTTTCACCCCAAGAAAAATAGTATTTATCGTGTAGTTACTGAATTTCATAACCAGGGTGGAGTGAGTTATTCTCCAGGTGCTGCGTTCCCTGTTGCAAAGGGTTTGCGGATTGATTTTCCCCAGCTAAAAGAAGTGGCTTCTATTTTTCAACAAGGCGGAGAAATAACTGTAGAAGATAGAAAAATTCAACAGAAAAAACTACAGGAAGATAATTTTTATTATGCAGAACCGCAGTTCTTCACCATGTTCAACTTTCCATTTCTCGCCGGCGATGCGAAAACTGCGTTGAATGATCCCAACAGTGCAATACTTACACAAGCAACAGCAGAAAAATATTTTGGTGACTGGAAAAATGCAATTGGCAAAACAATCAAGTATCGAAACAAAACGCTTTTTACAGTAAAAGGCATTCTTAAAAATATTCCGCACAATTCAGATTTTCCTTTAGGTGTTGTGGTTGGTTATTCTGCTCTTGAAAACACTAATATACAAAACAATTTAAGCGATTGGGTAAGTACTTATAGTGAGGCTTATACATTCGCTGTATTGCCATCAAACTTGTTTGTAAATAAATTTAATACTCAGCTAAAAGCATTTGCCAAAAAACATAAACCTGCCGAATATGCGAATGATGTTTTCATTGCACAACCTTTATCTGAAATTCATTACGATGACAGGCTCGGAAATTTTAACGGACATACATTTAGCCATTCACTTATAAAGGTGTTATCACTGATAGGAATTTTTCTTATAGTGATTGCATGTGTAAACTTTATAAATCTTGCAACAGCGCAAGCGGTGAATCGTTCAAAAGAAGTAGGTGTAAGAAAAGTTTTAGGAAGCAATCGCAGACAACTTGCATTACAGTTTTTAGGCGAAACCGCATTAATAGTTTTTATAGCATTGATACTCGCCATCGGCGTTACTGGCTTTGCTTTACCTTTTTTAAATACGTTGCTCAAAGTGCAAATGACGATGAATTTTATTGAAAATTCTCCAGTGATATTTTTTATTGTTGCAACGGGAATTATTGTTACGCTTTTATCAGGCATTTATCCTGCAATCATTTTATCAGGCTTTAGCCCGATAACTGCACTAAAAAGTAAAGTAACGGCGAAGATGGTTGGCGGAATTTCTTTAAGAAGAACATTGGTTGTTTTACAGTTTGTAATAGCGCAGGTTTTAATCATCGGCATGTTTGTGGTAGTTAGCCAAATGAATTTTTTCAGAAATGCATCACTTGGTTTCGATAAAGCCAACATTATCAATGTTCCTGTTCCCAGCGACAGCATTAGCCGCACAAAAATTGATTATATGCGAAACCAATTGCTTGCCAACCCAAATATAAATAATGTAAGCTTCAGCTTTAGAGCTCCTTCTTCAGAAGGCGGATGGAACAGTGAATTCAAATATAATCATTCAAATAAAAGCACTGACTTTAACGCGAATTTAAAATGGGCTGATACTGATTATTTCAAAACATACAATCTTCAATTTTTTGCCGGCAGGCCATATTATGCAAAAGATTCAGCCAGGGATTTTGTAGTGAATGAAACCTTACTGAAAAAATTGGGTGTTACTAATACAAAAGATGCGATTGGCAAAGTAATTAATTTTTGG
>JAICKT010000562.1 GCA_025927795.1 Parafilimonas sp.
ATGGTAAGTGCCGGTTCGCCGGTTCCTGACGCAATATCCAAAACCACATCATTGCTTTTTATATCCAATGCTTTTATAATTGCATTACCCATTGGCTTTAAAAAGTTCATATTAAACTCATCCCATTTTCTCCAGCCACCGGAAAATTTATTCCAGGTTTCTTTTTGCTGGTCACGTATGAATTGTTGTAGTTCGTTCATAAAATAAATTTAATGTAGTGAAAACTTGACATGATGTTTAGATCGAATCATGATTTGAAGTATAATCAATAAATAAGCAAACATTCCAATAAGATTATTTTTCAGCCGATATAATTAAAGCCCCATAATTAAAAATAAGTCTTCCGTTCGTGAGTTTGTTATTGCAAACCACAATCAATTCATCTTTTATTTTCTTAAGTGTTGCTTCATCAACCTTACTTAGCAGGCTCACAATTGATTCGGACATTTCTGTTCTGTTTAACCAATAATTTTCTGCTGTTTCAAAATCTATTTTGCCTGAGAGTGTATCTTCTCTCACATTTTTAAAACCGGCATTCTCAAACAATTGTTTTATTAAACCGGGTTTTGCACAACGAAATATTCCCGGCGCATCTGCAGGCGATTTTGGAATTTCAATATGGTTTGATAAAACTTTCATCATTGTTGTGTACCAATCGTTGTGTTCTGCCGCAGCCCAAACGCAGATTGAAATTTTGCCGGCACTTTTGCAAACGCGAAACATTTCATTTGTTGCCAACTGCATATCTGGAAAAAACATAAAACCCATTCTGCAACTTATCTTATCAAAAAAATTATCTCTGAAAGGAAGATTAGAAACATCTGCTACTTTAAATTCAATATTATTTATGTCACGTTCATCTGCATAATCGCGTGCAATTGTTAGCATTTCTTTAGATAAATCAGTTGCATACACTTCGCCGTTTTTTGCAATGGCTGCAATAGAAAAAGCGGGCTCGCCTGTACCTGATGCAATATCTAAAACAACGTCGTTATTTTTTATATCAAGTACTTTAATAATTGCATCGCCCATTGGCTTTAAAAAGTTCATGGTAAATTCATTCCATTTTTTCCAGCCATCAGAAACTGTATTCCATTTTTCTTTTTGCTCGTCTCGTATGGCTTGCTGCTGTTCGTTCATAAAATAAATTATTGTGTGAAGAGAAACTAAAGATAATAAGAGTGATTGTACAAAATTTAAGTTTAAATATTTGAGAAACTATTTTGAATTAAAAGTTTTGTTTTTATTTATATTGAACGCTTTTGCTACCGGTCTGACGGCGCAAAGCCGTCTGACAGCGCTACATGATCAAACAGAAAACAGTTTCATGGTTTCAGAATAACATAAATCAGAAATTTTTTTATGCAGCATGATGAAAAGAATATTTTAGGGTTGCATCTTCCAACAGACCCGCGTTGGGTGGATCTTGCACAAATAAGTTTGGAAGATATTTTAACTGATCATGCTTATTGCGAACAGAAAGCAGCAACAAGTTGTATATCGCTTATTCAGCGTTATCCACACAAAAAAGAATTGGTTAATGAATTGTCACCAATTGTTACAGAAGAATGGGGGCACTTTAGATTAGTGTTGCAGGAACTGCAAAAAAGAAATTTGCAATTGGGCAAACAACGTAAAGATGAATATGTAAATAAATTATTACAGTTTGAAATTAAAGGCGGAAATGAAGAAGACCGCTTGCTGGATAAACTTTTAATATGTGCATTGATTGAAGCAAGAAGCTGTGAACGTTTTAAACGATTAAGTGAAGGCTTGAACGATGATTATTTAAAAAGTTTTTATCGCCGTTTTATGGAAAGTGAAGCAGGACATTATGCAACTTTTATCGAGTTGGCTGAAAATTATGTTGATAAAGAAAAAGTGCGTAAACGCTGGAATGAATGGCTCGCTTATGAGGCAGAAATTATTCAGCAATTAAAACCAAGAGGAGACAGAATGCATTAACATAAAAATGCTTTTACATTCAGAATAAATTTACCGGCTAAATATTAAAACTTTAAAAATGGTTTCTTCATCTTGCCATTAGACACAATTTTGTTTCCAATTAATTCAAAACAATCTTTAGTATTTTTATTTATGACCATTGGCGGTGATTGCTTTTGTAAAACAGATTTTATCTTTTCAAAAATTTGGTTTCGTATTCAAACGTAAGCTGCATCTTAGAAATTATCGTTAATTCAAAGTTGCTTCTTTTCACACCTTCTAAACCAAATCTCCTTTTCTTTTTTGATTTGTAATATTGCA